>CALIIG010000263.1 GCA_938018155.1 uncultured Prevotella sp. | reverse complement strand
TGGGAATAAAGCAAGGCGCACAGGCAAAAACAACAAATCACACGCAGCCGAAGAAGTGCAGCAAGGTGGCCACTCCAAAGGGAAAACAAAGAGGAGTTTCAATCCCAACTTCAGCAAAAACAATCATAAAAACAGATAGGCTGAACTTGAAAGCTATCATCATTATTGGGTATTTACATTTTATACAGGAATAATGTTCACGTTTTATGTGCATTAATTTTTGTATTTTTGCAGTTGATAAGTATACCTATACTGTTCAAAAATCAAGATATGATAAAGTTAATTTTAAGATATTTCCTTTCTGTTGGTTTGGTGTTTGTATGCTTTCAGGCATTCGGTCAGAACGCAAAGTGGCGTGATGTATATAAGGTAAAGAAAAAAGATACAGTGTATGGCATAGCCCGAAAGTATAATATTACGGAAGAAGAACTGGCTAATGCCAATCCCGAAATGAGGTCACCGGGTTATGTTTTGAAAAAGGACGACTTTGTTTTCATTCCATTTACAACGTTGTCTACAACAAAACCTGCGTCGTCAGCCAAGCCTGTTGTAAAGGGAATTGCAAAGGGAAACGTTATTCGTGTGGGTATTATGTTGCCACTTCATCGTGTTGACGGCGACGGAATACGTATGACTGAATATTACAGAGGCTTTTTAATGGCCTGCGATAGCATGCGTCAGCAGGGTATTTCTGTGGATATTCACGCATGGAATGTATCGGCAAATGACGATATTACAAACGTAACAGCCGACCCTGCAGCTGCACAATGCAACATGATTTTCGGCCCGCTCTATTCAGGGCAGGTGCATGGATTGGCCGAATTTTGTCGTGCCCGTGATATTAAAATGATTATTCCGTTTTCGATTAGTGGCGATGACGTGTCATTATATAATCAGATTTATCAGGTGTGGCAAAGCCCGGACCGTTTGACAAACAGCACTATCGAGTATTATTTAAAGACTTTTCCATCTGCGCATGCGGTGTTTGTTAACGGCAATGATAAAACATCGAAGAAGGGAAACTTTACATTTGGTCTGCGCCAAAGGCTTGGAGCTTTAGGCCAAAGCTATGGAATTACGAACCTTACAAGCTCTGCAGATGCCTTCGCAAAGCAATTTAGTAACAAGGAACCTAACGTTGTTATTATTAATACAGGTCGTTCACCCGAGCTAACTACATTATTAAATAAACTTCAAACTTTGCGTGCGTCAATGCCCGGACTGCGTATAAGTTTGTGGGGATATACTGAATGGTTGATGTATTTGGGCATTGATAAAGAAAAATTCCATCAGTTTGATGCTTATATCCCTACAACTTTCTTCTATAATCCTTATGATGAGCGTACACGTCGGTTTGAGGTAAGCTATCGCAATTGGTTTCATACGGATATGCAACAAGCCTTACCACGCTTTGCCATTACAGGCTATGATCAGGCTCAATTCTTCATTCGTGGCTTTGCAAACTATGGTAAAGGCTTCAAGGGTACAGCAAATCAAAGCAGCTATCGTGCCATGCAGTCGCCATTAAGCTTTAAGCAAATCAGCGCGGCTGGGATGCAAAACGATTATTTTCAGCTTGTACATTTCCGTACAGATGGAGGCATTGATGCCCTGAGTTATGCACGATGATTGGAGTATAGCGATGTAAGGTAGTTACATTTTAAGTGATGAGAGTATCAAATAGTTTATAAAATCTATTGAAAAGATGGCTTTAATACGTGACGTTATAAGCAAATTTAATAAAACGTTAATATACAGTGTGCTTGCTGTTATTGCAATGTTGTGCTTCCCTTTTGAAGCAAACGCGCAGGTTGGCAGCCATCGTAACACGCTTTCGATAGGCTTAAATGGGGGATATAGCCTCACAACCGTTCGTTTTACACCCAAGGTAGTGCAAAATATGAAAGGCGGATTTGCAGGCGGTTTCACCATGCGCTATACGGTTGAAAAGTATTTTTCTACCATCGCATCGGTACAAGCCGAAGTGAATTTCGCACAAATGGGATGGAAAGAAGACATTAAAACCATCGATAATAAACCTGTTATTAATACGGTTACTGGCGTAGCCGAGAAGTATGAACGCACTATTAATTACGTTCAACTGCCGTTTATGACCCACTTAGCCTGGGGAAAGGAGGATAAAGGCTTCAATTTATTTGTGAATGCAGGACCGCAATTCGGATTATATCTTGGCGAAAGCACGTCGAGTAACTTCGATTTCGTCAATCGCAATACGGCCGATCGTGCCAACAGTACTGCCGCACAAGATACGATGAATGTACAGAAGAAGTTCGACTATGGCATTACAGCAGGCTTAGGTATGGAGTATACCATACCGCATGCAGGCCGGTTTCAAATCGAAGCACGGTACTATTATGGACTTGGTAACATCTATGGCGACTCGAAAAAAGACTATTTCGGCTCAAGCAATTTTGGCACTATTACCGTTAAGATGGCTTATCTTTTCGACATCATGCACTAACCACGTTACAAGAAATAATAACAATTACATAACTTTTATAAAACAACAACACTATGTTTGAGAACCAACCTAAGGGCCTTTATGCACTGGCCTTAGCAAACACAGGCGAGCGTTTCGGCTATTATACGATGCTCGCCATCTTCGTTCTTTTCCTTCAGGCTAACTTTGGATGGGGCGAAGGGCTCGCCGGAACGGTTTATTCTACGTTCCTTATGTTAGTTTACTTCCTGCCTATTGCAGGTGGAGCTGTTGCCGATAAGATTGGATTTGGTCGCTGTGTCACCTTTGGCATCCTGATCATGTTTTTGGGTTATCTGCTCCTTGCGGTGCCGGCTGGTGCAGGTTCCATCGCTATTGCGATGATGGCAGCCGCTTTATTGATGATCTGTGTAGGCACATCGCTCTTCAAAGGCAATTTACAGGTAATGGTTGGAAAGCTGTATGACGATGCCCAATATAAAGAACAGCGCGACTCTGGTTTCTCTATCTTTTATATGGCCATCAATATTGGTGCACTCTTTGCGCCGACAGCAGCTACCAAATTAATGGATTGGGCACAAACATCCTTAG
>CALIIG010000262.1 GCA_938018155.1 uncultured Prevotella sp. | reverse complement strand
TGCTGTTTGTTTTATGCTGCTGCCTTTTGTGTTTTATTATAATAAGGTGTAATAGAAAAACAGTTATGCCAAAGCTGTTAAAATGAAGAAATTTAATAGTCGGGTTTTGCACAATTTCAAATTATTTTTTAATTTTACAAACCAATTCTTAAAAACAGGATATGAAAAACACCCTTACGCTGTTATGCTTTCTTTGTCTGCCTATGGCAATGCGTTCGCAGAATTATTGTGAGTTTACAACAACCTCTGATGGTTCTGAAAGTCTTGCTTTTACAACAGGGAAAACCAGTAAAAACAAGGTATCTGCCCGCCTGGTTACACTGCATCGTAACAGCAGGTATCAGGTTATGGACGGTTTCGGCTACGCCCTTACTTATTCGGCATGTTATAATTTGCTTAAGATGTCGCCGCCGGCACGCCACCGTTTTCTTGTACAGACGTTTTCAAACCGTAACGGTTACGGTGCAAGCTATGTTCGAATGTCGATAGGTTGTAACGATTTTTCAAGCACCGAGTATACGCTGTGTGACAAAAAGGGGCTCGAAAACTTTGCTCTTCATAACGACGAAAAGCAATATGTGCTGCCTGTTTTAAAAGAGGTGCTGGCCATAAATCCCGCTGTTAAGGTGATTGCAGCACCGTGGACGTGCCCCCGTTGGATGAAAGTTACCGACCCTGTAAGCCGAAAACCCCACTACTCGTGGACGGACGGGCGTCTTAATCCCGCTTATCGCGACGTGTATGCACAGTATTTTGTGAAGTTTATCAAAGCCATGAGGCGCGAAGGTATCAATGTTTATGCAGTGAGTCCGCAGAACGAACCTCTGAACAAAGGCAACTGTGCGTCAACCTTTATGCCCTGGGAGGATGAGGCCCGGCTAGTAAAAGCAATGGCCCAGGCATTTAAAAAAGCAGGCGTGGAAACCAGAATTTATGTGTTCGACCATAATTATAACTACGACAATATGCCTGATCAGTACGAGTATCCCATAAAGGTTTATACGGCATTGGGCTCATCTTTTGCCGGCTCAGAGCTTGTTGTCGGGGCAGCTTACCACAATTATGGCGGGTCAGAAAGTGAGCTTGACAACATACGTATGCTGGCACCGGGGAAAGAACTCATCTTTACCGAAACCAGTATAGGCACATGGAACAACGGCCGTAGCCTGCAGGCACGCCTCAACGATGATATGGAGCATGTGGTTCTGGGCACGGTAAACCGCTCGTGCAGGGCGGTAATGGTGTGGAATTTAATGCTCGATACGCAGCGGGG
This sequence comes from uncultured Prevotella sp., assembly GCA_938018155.1. Lineage (GTDB taxonomy): Bacteria > Bacteroidota > Bacteroidia > Bacteroidales > Bacteroidaceae > Prevotella. Next base: position 635 of record CALIIG010000262.1, on the reverse strand, counting down.
ACCCAATCTTGACGGCGGATGTCAGACGTGTTATGGTGCCGTTGACATTGACAAGGAAAGCTATTCACATCTGACGTACAATTCACATTATTATATAATAAGTCATATTGCAGCCGTTGTAAAGCCCGGTGCTTACAGGGTTGACACCAACGGATGGCAGCCTTACGGGCTTACCTGTGCGGGCTTTGTCAACCCCGACGGCAGCGTGGCTGCTGTTTTTTCAAACAATAATGATGAGCCTCTTTCGTTTACCGTTACCGACGACAGCGATTATTTAGATGTAACAGTACCTGCCAATGGGGTAACGTCGGTGCGTATGGGCAACTTCAAAATGCCGGTTATCGACAGATAATACAGCTGTAAAAGCTCAATAAATATCTTGAAATTAATCCCTTTTAAGCAAAAACAAAACAATTAAAAATCATGAAAAAGAAAATTAAAAGTCCGACAACCGTCAGGTCGTTCCTGTTGATTGTGGCGGCGTTGCTGATTTCGTCGGCGGCCTTTGCCCAGCAAACGAAAGTGACTGGAAAGGTTGTTGACGCGCAGAATGAGCCGGTAGTGGGTGCCACTGTGCAGGTGGAGGGAACTACAAATGGCACGGCAACCAACGCCGACGGGCAGTTTACGCTCAG
>CALIIG010000261.1 GCA_938018155.1 uncultured Prevotella sp. | reverse complement strand
CCGCCGACCCTCTGCTTGTAAGGCAGATGCTCTAAACCAGCTGAGCTAAACGCCCGATCTATCTCGGATTGCGAGTGCAAAGGTAGTTTTTTTCTTGCGTTCTACCAAATTTTTATATATATTTTTTTGAGCAGGTGAAGGAAAAACAATGAAAATACTATGCAATGATAATATATAGGACGGCCGTTCTTTTCGTGTAATATGGAAAAGAACGGCTGACACAATATACAAAAGCACTATTCCTCTAATTCAGAGATACCGCTTTGGGACTATAAAAATTCTGTTTACTGATCCGGAAAATAGTGTACGGGAATTCTGAAAACACTTTTCTTTAATTCCATAACACCTTTGTTGAAGAATGCTGTTTACTGCGATATACCGTAATTACATACACACCTGCTGACAAACCATCCAATGGAAGGAGATAAGTACCGCCTCTGACTCGTCCGCAATAGCTCCTCCGGATCACATTTCCAGCCGCAGAAGCCACTTCAAAACGGACGTCTTCCTCTTTGTCTGAGCTAAGAATTACCTCGGCCCCTCTGCCTGCAACCACTCTCACAACAGTTTTTTCTCCACCATACAACACCCTTTTGGCAATTCCTGTTGACACCTTATTATATATAAGAGCCAGCTGTTTGATACCCATTGTATAGCTTCTCTGTGCTACCATACCGGCACCGGCAATAGAGAATTGCATAAAATTAAAGTGCAGCGGATAGGCTCCCCGGTCATCGGGATGCTCCATAACGTCAGGCAATGCCAGACTTATGATATTATCCTTATTTTTTTCAAAACCTGAAAAATCTTTGTTAATCGTCCTTATTCCACCATTATTCTCCTTAAAACGCAAGGTTAACTTTTTAATATTTATATCACCGGGATTAAATATTAACTTTATACTGTCGGGCAAACTGTACAACGCTACATCATTGGTATAGGCAATATTGCTATTTCGTCCCGATTTATATGTAAAGCTCGTATTTACCGATTGTTCCTGCTTTTGGTTTACCATGTCCTTCAAATTTGACGAAGTGGTGATATTCCATGAGACATCTGTAAAGGGTTTTACAACCAGCGGGCTTTTGTCCGCCACCTCAATCTTCACCTTAATCTGGTCTCTGTATGTCCCCAAAGTTCCGGTAACAACAGCTGTTCCGTTTTTTAAACCGCGCAAAATACCATTTGTTACGGTACAGACATCAGGATTGTCAACCTCCCAATTCAGCGCACCCGGGTACAAATCCAGCATGTTTCCTTCAACCTCGGTCTGTACTTCTATCGGATAATTTGTCTTATCGTCGAGTAAAACTGAATCCAATCGTATAGAAACGGTGCCTTCAGCCCATCGCTCAACTTGTATTTTCGTGGTGGCACCATTGTATGTTGCTGTTATTTCGCCGCCTTTTGTTCCAGAAGCCAGGAAGCTGCCGTCGTCCAGAATCTTGCCTACCGAAGGCTCAACGGTTTGCACAACACCCTGCACATTCGTCGAAACCAGCACACCATACTGATTATACCCATAATATAACGGCTTGTAAATGCCGTATCGGGGCAGCCTTACACGCTCCTTTACACATCGTATTTCACTAACATTATTATCCGCAGGAGCCGTCGAAACCACATATATCCCGTTAGATACTGCACGTTCCTGTCCGTCGCTTACTTTGTTCATCGGACCGAAATCTTTCAGGAACAGGCAACTCGAACCGCCTCCATCCAGATTGATGGCATCGCTGGCACCCACAAATTGCATAATTTCGGCCAGGTCTTTTGTCGTTGCACCTGTCGAAATGGTGCTGCGACCGTCAACCACACAGTGAATAGCCGTCTTCCTGTCGGCCGTATATCCAAAGCCCGTACGCGGGTGAAGCTCTTCCCAAACATCCCCGGTGCTAACTACTCCGTTCTTGATTATGCAGCTGCGTATATCGCCACCTATCACCTCTGAGAACGATTTGGCAACGCCATCCAATGTCATATTCAGCGTAATTTTAACCTTGCTGCCAACCGTTAACGAAGCCAGGGCAGTAGCCGTTGCGCCGTTAGCCGAAAGCACTGCATAGCCGGCGGGTATCTGCATATTGCCTTTACCCGTTTCAACCTTTTCAACTTGCGCTTCCAACGGCTTGTTTACGCCCCACGAATTACCGTCTGTAAGTTTCACCAGCACTTCGGTACCGTCGCTCCCTGTATGTGTGTACTTTCCGTTAAGCTGATTGTAGAGAACCAGCTCTCCTGCCTCACGCAAATGATTAACGTGTGCAATTGAATAGCTATTACTACCTATACCCAGCGTGCCAGTATAGTTCATGGCACCCACATACGGCATTTTGGTATCGTCAATAGCCATTACCATTCTATGCCATGACTCAAGAGGGATGTCAGCTATCTCATGGTTTACCATCGTAAAACCAGTGGGAAGCCCCACATAACCCGACGTATGGTAGAAGTCACCATTGGTTCCGGCAATATAAACTTCACCCTCACGGCTCTTGCGTGCTGCCACATGGGTAGGCCGTTCACCACCATAAATAGAGTCGTTGCTGATGGCTGCGCGGTAGGTTATATACGGATTTGTCAGGTCTACTTTTAAGAAAAAAGCATTCATTTTTCTGCTTCCCCTGAACTCCAGGGCCATATACTGTACGCCCGGACCGGCTTTAAACATAGCCGTTGTGTCAACATTGTAGCTGCGCCCGCCAATAAGCACGTTACCAGCCTGTGCACTGATGCACAGCATAAGCAGGAGGAAGCTTTGTAAAATCTTCTTCATCGTATCTTCTGTTTAAAATAATGTTATGGAGAATGCAAGACTACCGTCATCAGAAGAAGAGGGAAACAACAGTTTTTCGCGTCGCTCCCTCTTCCCCTCAACGTTAATCTATCACCATCTTTACGGCCTTCCTGCCACCATCTGCTGCCTGAACGGCCAGCATGTAAACGCCCTTTGCCGGTGCCTTTACCGTGCGTCCGTCAGTTGATGATGCCACTTTCAGTCCGTCTGCAGCATAAAGGTCAATTGCCTTTGCCACGCCATTAACTGTTACCGTACGACCGTTAACCGTGAAGTTTACGCCGTCAGCGTTCAGCGTTTTCACGCCTGCCGACGTTGCATTTGTAAATTCATATATTCCGTAGCCGTTGCGATAGGCGTAAATATTAATCCTTGCCTTCTTCTTTCCATCGGCTCCTTGCACTATCTCTACGCGGGGAAGGGCAGTTCTTACTGCGTTGGTCACATTGCCCATACCGGCTTCAGGGAAACGGTAAAGCAGCTGCATGTCGGCAAACGAGCGGCTGTCGTCCTTGAATTTAAACAAGTCAAACGCCTGTGGAGGGTCGTCACTTGTATTGGTTGAGGCCACGATGAGATAGTAAGAACCGTTGAGTTCGAACTCGGTTACGCCGTTCTGACCCGTTGAGGCGGGCTTCAGGGCGGCATTGTTCTGGAACCCGTCAGCCACGGTTCCGTTCATATCATAGAGCGTGGGGTACGTAGCGAATCCGTCAATATAGAACAATTCGTTGTCAACAATATTGATACGGGGAGCTGCCCCCACCCCTTTGGCTCCTGCCGGAAACAGTTCTGTCAGCACGATAGCCTGCGGATGTTCGGCATCTGCCACGCCATTCTTCACCGTATACTTAATGACTGTGTTTCCCGCACCAGGCTCAGTGCTGCTGATGGGCAGCATAATGATGCCGTCGCCATTCAGAATATCGCCGCTACAATCGTAGGTATCTACGCGCATAGTCTTCTCAAAGGTAGTGGGAAGACTGGTGTTCAGCACCGTTTTATAGGTTACAGGGTTCTTGGTTACATCCACATAGTTTACCCTGAACAGATGTGCAGCACCCGTGCCGCGCATGTCGGTAGCCATGTTTGCCACAAAAAGGTGGCCGGCATCATCGGCCTGAACATCGTTTGCTATGAAGCCCAGCTTTGCCTCTCCTTCTTTCCACATCTCTTCCGGCAGCTCTATTGTGCGGAGCAATGCGCCAGTAGTTCCGTCTAATTCTACAAGCTGCGACGTGCCTCCTGCCCCACGATTGCACACGTACATTTTGCCGCCGGCCACAGCCATGCCTCTTGCGTCGCCCTCTGCACCGCCCGGATAAACTTTATTTCCACCATGCAGCACGGCCGAATTAAGGTAAAGGTTGGTAAGTTGCTCACCCGCTGCCGTCGGAGCATAGGCAGCAGGGTCTTTGTCGGTTTGTGCTGTCGCTGCAACACTACACAGGCCACACACGGCCAAACTAAGTAAAATTTTCTTCATTTGTTTTAGGTTTAAATTATTATTATGACGTAGATTTGCGCTTTCCTTTTAGCAAATACAGTAAAGTTGCCAATATATAAGGCAATAACAACTGCAAGCTGTAACATGGGCTTCACTTCGCAAATATACACATTTATTTTATATATACAATTCTTTTCAAGAAAAAAATCGACACATTTATTCCCTTTTCGCATTGCGTTTATCCTTGCCTTATCTATCTG
>CALIIG010000260.1 GCA_938018155.1 uncultured Prevotella sp. | reverse complement strand
AAGCGCACTACCTCCGCGCGAGGTGTGGGGCTTGTGCTCGTCGATGCTTTAACTAAGCCGTATTATATCAAAAATTGCTCCTCGGAGCAATGATTTCGTGCAAGGTGAGGTAAATGAAATGAATCATGAAGAACAACAGCTGCAGAAAGACGAGAAGGTTTTTTCAAAACAACTTGCTGAATGGAGTCGAGAAAAAGAATCACATCAGCAGCCCATACACGTTATGCAGACGCCCCTTGTATTGCAGCTTATAGGCATAAAACCCTTGCCAATCTACATTGCACCTTCAACTTTGGGGCATATACAAGAAAAACATGCTGACGTATCGCAAGAGATTTTGCAGCAAATCCCCAGAGGGCTTGCAAATCCAGTAATGGTTTTTAGTTCTGCTACTGTACAGAATCGTGTCGTTGTAGCATTAGACTTAAAAAGTGCCCAAGGTATAGACATTGTTGTTCCTCTGGCATTGGATATTGTTAGAGGAAGAAGCAGCATCCACATGATTACATCCGTTTATGGACGTGGGGCAGGGCGTGGTGCAGATAGAACTACAGATTATCGGTGGTATATTAATAATATATTCAATGGTCATACGCTTTATGTAGATAAAGAAAAGACCAAGAACTTCTACCAGTCCTCCGGGCTTCGATTGCCCCTGGAGGGTAAAAATTCATTGGCAATCTGAACAGCACTCTGGAGAAGCCCCCCGACGTTGTCACGAAGGTCGATAACAAGGTTACTGAAGCCCTGTTGCTGTAAGTTAGCCAGTGCAATAAGGACTTCGGGATATGTTTTTTCTCCGAAATTTTTAATTTTAATATAGCCTGTAGTTTTGTCGAGCATGTAAGAAGCACTCACCGTTTTCGTCGGAATTTCACTGCGTGTAACGGTATATGTCAGAGGCTTTATGTGTCCATATCTCAACACTCCTATCCTTACTTTAGAGCCTTGCGGCCCTTTAAGTCGGTGCATCGCTTCTTCATTGGTGACTTGTTTACCTACAAATTTCTTACCGTCTACATAAATAATCTTGTCTCCTGCAATAATACCCGCTTTCTCAGCCGGGCCATTTTTAATTACATTTTGAACGCGGATAGTATCCTGACGAATGGTAAACTCAACGCCTACTCCCGAGAAAGAGCCTTTCAAATCGTCGGTAGCTGTTTGCACATCTTTCGCACTGATGTAGACAGAGTGGGGATCAAGCTCAGCCAATATTTGAGGAATGGCTTTCTCTACAAGCGAATCGATATTTACTTTATCAACATATTGATCGTCAATTATTCGCAACAGGTTGTTCAATCTGTTGCTACCGTTATTGATTACAGTAAGTCGATTACCCGAGAAATGGTTGGCATAGAACGAGCCAATCATAATACCGAGAACCATACAAAAGGCCATTAGTAATGGCATGAATCTGTTTTTGTTATCGTTTTTCATCTGTTTTCCTAAGCTATACTAATGTCAATCCTCTATGTTGTTTCTCTTGTCTTCGTATCTTTATTCAGCTGATGCATTGCTCATATCGAGGAATTTAACCTCGATGCCAGCACGTTTTAAAAGGTTTATACCGTCATCGAGCCGGTATTTTTCGCCATATACAATTCGTTTAATGCCAGCTTGTATTATTAATTTTGAGCATTCTATACAAGGTGAAGCTGTTACATACAGAGTTGCGCCGTCACTGTTGTTATGCGACCGTGCCAGTTTTGTGATGGCATTAGCCTCTGCATGCAGCACATAGGGGCGGGTAACATTATTCTCATCTTCGCAAACGTTTTCGAAACCACTTGGTGTTCCATTGAACCCATCGCTGATAATCATTTTATCTTTAACCACCAATGCACCCACCTTACGTCGTTTACAGTATGAGTTTTCTGCCCAAATATGTGCCATGCGCAGGTAACGCTCGTCCAATTTCTTAAGTTTTTCTTCTGATTCCATTTCGTTCTAATAAAGCGTTAATTGTTGACTCCTGACCGCGAAAGCGTTTATACAATGTCATGGGATGCTCCGTACCTCCTCGCGAAAGAATGTTATCGCGGAACGATTGTGCTGTTTTCCTATCAAAAATACCATTTTTCTTAAACAAACTAAAAGCATCAGCATCGAGTACTTCTGCCCATTTGTAGCTGTAATAACCTGCTGCATAGCCTCCCGCCATGATGTGAGAGAACTGCACTGTCATACATGTATCGGGTATCTGTTCGGTGATAATGGCATCCTTCCATGCTTTCTTTTCAAAAGGAATAATGTCTTCTGTAAACTCCTTTGTTTGTGTATAGTAGGCCATGTCAAGCAGTCCGAAGCTGACCTGGCGGAGGCATGCCGTGGCCACATTGAAATTACGACTCTTAACAATACGCCCAATCAGTTCGTCAGGAAGAGGTTCGCCTGTTTGATAATGGACGGCGAATGTGCGTAAAAAGTCTTTTTCTACCGCATAATTCTCCATAAATTGTGACGGCATTTCTACGAAATCCCACCACACGTTTGTTCCCGACAGGCTTTCAAAACGGCAGTTCGACAGCATGCCGTGTAAAGAATGCCCAAACTCGTGCAGGAATGTTTCAACCTCTCCTAAGGTTAAAAGTGCAGGCTTTTGGTCTGTTGGTTTGGTAAAATTCATTACCACACTGACATGGGGGCGTGTATTTTTTCCCTCCTTATTAATATATTGTCCTTGAAATTCTGTCATCCAGGCACCACCTTGTTTGCCTTCTCGTGGATAGAAGTCGGCGTAAAATACGGCCAGATAGCTGCCATCTTTATCAAATACCTCGTAGGCTTTTACATCCGGATGGTACACAGGGATGTCCTTATTCTCCTTAAATGTTATGCCGTATAGCTTTGTAGCCAGCCCGAAAACGCCTTGTATTACCTTATCAAGTTGGAAGTAAGGGCGCAACATTTCTGCATCCAGATTATATTTCTCCATTTGCAGTTTATGCGAATAATAGCCAAAATCCCAGGGCCGGATATTGAAATCATCACCTTCCATGGCTTTGGCTTTTGCTTCTATTGCCCTTTGCTCCTCTATGGCAGCGGGCTTGTAAGCATCTGTCAGATCGTTGAGAAGTTTATAAACATTAGCTGTATTGCTTGCCATTCTATGCTTTAAAACATATTCGGCATAAGTGCCATAGCCTAACAATTGTGCTATTTCGCGCCTTATATTAATAAGGCGTTTACATATCTGGAGGTTGTTTTGGTCGTTGTTGTGTATACACTCGGTGTTGCGTGCCATGTACATTTTCTTCCTCAAATCGCGCTGATCTGAGTAGGTCATGAATGGCGAGTAGCTGGGATAATCGAGTGTAAACACCCAACCATCGAGCTTTTTGTCTTTCGCCGTTTGCGCAGCGGCTTCTATTGCAGTATCTGGAAGTCCGCTTAATTGAGCCTTATCGGTTATATGCAATGTAAAGGCTTTGTTCTCTTTCAGCAGGTTTTGTGAGAACTGAAGCGAAAGCATGCTTGCCTCTTCCGTAAGTTTGCGCAACTTTTCCTTACCTTGTTCATCCAAAAGAGCACCACTACGTACAAACGCATCATATTGTTTGTCAAGCAACATCTGCTCTTCTGGGGTAAGTTTGCGGTGGTTTTCGTAAACTGCTTTCACCCTTGCGAAGAGTTTCGGATTGAGTATAATATCGTTCTCGTGTTTGGTAAGTATGGGGCTTAATTTCTGCGCCAGACTCTCCATGCGCTCATTTGTCTCGGCACTCATTAAACAAGAGAAGACATTGGACACCCTGTCAAGGAGATCATAATAGTGTTCTCCTTTCGAGTTGTCTTCTACAGCGATGGTGTTGTCAAATGTGGGTTCTTCAGGATTATTGATGATTTTATCTATTGCCTCATTGTCGCGGCGCATGCCTTCCATAAAGGCCTCTTCATAATCGTTAAAGTTAATTTTGTCAAAGGGGACGGTATTGTGTGGCGTACCGTATGGCTCCATGAAAGGGTTCTTTCTTTCTTGGGGTATATTCATGCTTTTGCTTTCTCTATATGTTTATGCAAAGATAGCAAAAAGATTGAATACACTTTTGTGAATAAGTAAAATTTAACTTATCCCTCAGCGGCTATTAATTTCTCCAATGCATCAATAACTATTCTCCCCCGGCTAAGCGTAACGAGCTGTTTGTTTTGTAGTGCATTAAGCTCTTTTGAAATAACCAATCTGCTTGTGTGCAGAATGTCGGCAAGATACTGCATTTTTATCTTGAATATTTTTCTGCCAGCAGGGTATGTACAATGCGTAATGATAAACCTTACAATATGTTTTGATACCTCCGTTGGCATGGCTTTCCATGGCTCGTGCATCTTCTTTTGTAGGGTGGTAGATAGCAAACTCATTAAATTTAGTCTGAATATGAACGAGTTTGACACCAGTTTCAGCACCTCTTTTTTTTCAATAATAATAAGGTTACAAGGTGTCAGGGCCTTGTAGGTTTGTGGAAACATCTGCATTCTACCGAATATTCTGTCGGTTTGTAAAGCCGCAGGAGCCGAGAAATATTCGTGAACTTCGTATGAATAATCGTCTGATGCTGCAACGGTTTCTGTGTCGCCGTCGATAAGCATAGCCAGAAAGCCACATTTCTCACCTTGCATAAAGATATTTTCGCCTTCAGCAATTTTCTTGAAATTCAGTTTGGTTTTACTTACAATCTGCTCTAATTCGTTCCTGTCCATACCCATAAACAGGGGAATATCCGTGAGCTTATTGTATAGTTTAAACCGTTCCATCTTGGTTATTGCAGAATTTTTCCTTTCATTGATGGCGAGAACCACACCTGGTTTCTTCCCTTATTGTCGGCATAAATAAGGTATGCCATCAACTCAGTATGCCTTTTCAGCACCTCTTTTGTTTTGTCCAAGCCCATCACCATAAACGCCGTGGCGTAGGCATCAGCCTCTGCACACTGGCTGGCTATGACGGTAGCCGACAGAATGTTGTGCTGAACGGGATACCCTGTATGGGGATCTATGGTGTGTGCATACTTCTTACCGCCTTTATAATAGAAGTTACGGTAGTTGCCACTTGTGGCCATTGCCTTGTCGGTAACATTGAGAACGGTTTGCAATTCTTGCTGTTGCTGCAGCGAATCGTCCTCTGGTTTGGTTACGCCTATGCGCCAGGGTATCCGGTCCGGGCTAATACCGCTTGTTACAATCTCGCCTCCAATCTCAACCATAAAGTTGTCAATGCCCTTGCTTCGCAGAAAGTTTGCAACTACATCCGAGCCATAACCTTTTGCAATTCCTGAACAGTCGAGCATCATTCGCGGGTCGGTTTTCACCACACGGCTATGTATAAGTTTTACCTTTTTGTAACCCGTGAGCAACCTTAGCGAGTCGATGACATGCTTATTTGGTGCTACACCTGTTTTAAAACCAAAGCCCCATTCGTTTACCAACGGTGCTACGGTAATGTCAAAAGCCCCGTCGGTTTCGTGCGATACCTTTTCAGCGAGCGTAAAAACTTCTGTAAACATATCGTCTACACGTACATCGCGGTTTTGATTTACTTTCGATATGATGCTTTGTTTCTCAAAGGTCGACAGCGACATATTGACCTTGTTCATTTCCCTTTCTATATCTTTTTGCAGGTCAGTATCGCTTTGATAGGTAATACTGTACGTCGTACCGAAGATAAAACCACTGTTGTGTTGGTAAGGCGTATTGTGCTGTTGCGATATAACAACAACCGTGCCTATGATAAGAAAAGCCAGAAAAGGTATTTGCCATAACAGACTACGGCGTTTTATATTACGCTTATTTGTCGTAGTATCGGCGTTGTTCATAGCTCGAAAATAATATTGAAAGTGCCGCCTAAACGGGTTGAACCCTGTCGCCCGAAGCCTGGAACGTACCATGTATTACCCAGAAAACCATCGTCGTGTGCAATGCGCTTTTTGTATCTTACAGTCCATCCTAACCTGAGTGGACCAACTATTTTAGCATCAATTCCTGCTACAGCCTCTACCCAATGGCAGTTGGCTTTGACGCCGTTAAAGCTGTAAAGGGTTATACTTCCCCAAATAGGGTCGATGACATCAGGGTGGTCAATGCTGAATTTATAATAGGTAAGGGCATACCTCATACCAGCATACAAGCGGTAAATATCGTGCTTGTTCTTCATCATATTGAAGTCGACCCCAATCTTTGCATACGGTGCCGATGTTTTAAATGAAGTTTGTGTAACATCGTTCTTTTCGTCGGCACGACCCCATCCTGCCTCAATTACGGGGAAATATTTGTCTTTCAGGTTTACCCTTATCATGCCTTCGGCCTGTCCGTAGCTCGAAACGCCCATCTGAATAAGGCCTACTGCATCAACTCCTGCCTGCACACCACGAAAGAAACGTATTGAATCGTCAATTTGTTTCAAGCGTAACCGTTCCTGCTCGGCTTTGGTAGGGCGTCGTCTGCTCGTCTGTGCCTGCACGGCCATAGCACCTGCAAGTATCAGGAAACTAATGGCGATACTCCTTAAAATAAATGTAGAAATGCTTCGGTGACGCATCATAGTTTATATCCTTATGATTGATAACAATCGAGTCGATGGCATGGCGGGTGTATCGTATGCCGGTGATGGTGTGGAAGAAATTCAGTCCGCAGTCGGTCGACTCGAAGTGAGGGCGGTTTGTTTTCTGCATCCAGACGGTGTCTTTCAGCAATCCTGTATAAAAGTATAGCACATCTTCGTCCTGGTTATAGCTTACAGGAAGCGTAAACTTTTCAGCGTTATACGTTTTGTTTAACAGCAGCGAGTCGTCATGCCCCAGGCGTGCAGTCGTGATGGTTAGCGTGTCGTTGAGCCTGGTTACCGGTCCTTTAAGCTGATAATTGGCATATACGGTGTTGTTCAGTGGGCAGTCGACCGTTGAACATGCTGCCGCAACCAGGGCCACAATAAGTGCTGCAAACAGTTTGTGCAGCGATGAGAGGCATTTCATTTCCATTGTCGTTAGTTAAGCGTTTCTTCTATCTGATAGTCGTTTCGCTGCGGATTCTGCCGGCTTAACAGGTCACCAATAAAACCCGCAAGGAAAAATTGCGAGCCCAATATCAGTGCCGTCAGTGCAATAAAAAACGAGGCATGGCTCGAAAGAAGGTCGCCATAGTTCCCGTTGCACAGGTTTATGACCTTGTCAATGAATAGCCAGCACAGGTCAATAAAGCCAATAAGAAATATGCCGCTGCCAATAAGCCCGAACACGTGCATGGGTTTTTTGCCGAAGTTTGTGAGGAACCACAGCGTCAATAAGTCAAGATAGCCGTTGAAAAAACGGTTTATCCCAAACTTGGAACTACCGTATTTGCGTGCCTGATGGTGCACAACCTTCTCGCCGATACGGTCAAAACCGGCGTTCTTTGCGAGGTAGGGGATGTAGCGATGCATCTCACCATACACTTCGATATTTTTGATAACGTCGCGCCGGTAGGCTTTCAGGCCGCAGTTAAAATCGTGTAAATTATGTATGCCGCTTATCTTACGGGCCGTAGCGTTAAACAGTTTCGTGGGAATTGTCTTCGATAACGGGTCATACCTTTTTTGCTTATATCCCGACACTAAGTCGAATTTTTCTTCGGTAATCATGCGGTAAAGCTCCGGAATCTCGTCGGGCGAGTCCTGCAAATCAGCATCCATCGTAATCACAACATCGCCTTGTGCTTTCTGAAAACCACAATACAGTGCCGGACTTTTGCCATAGTTCCTGCGAAATTTTATGCCTTTTACGTTCTCGTCCTTTTTGGCAAGCTGTTCTATTACTTCCCACGAGTTGTCGGTCGAGCCGTCATTTACGAATATAATTTCGTAAGTAAAGTGGCGGGTTTCCATCACGCGCTGTATCCACGCATGCAGTTCGGGCAGCGACTCGGCTTCATTATAAAGAGGTATAACAACCGATATGTTCATGTCTTAATTGTTTTATACGGTGTTTATTTGCCCTTACGGCATATCAGTGCAAGGGGCAGACTCATGACGATACCCATGATAAGGTTCTGCATCATGAATATAAACGATTTCTCAACGGGTGAGAAATTAAGTATCATATCTTTTATATTGGCAATTTCCTGTGTAGTCATGCCCTGCGCCTTGTACATGGGTCCGAGGGCCTTTATGCCGTTTGAAAGGAGTATGTTCAGCGAACCGTTATCGAAAAAACGCAGGTAAACAAACTGTATGACGGCAAAAAGCAGCGACGCATAGAAAAAAATATACAACGAAAGTGCCAGTGCACGTCTGAAGGATATGGCACCATCGAGCACGTTTGTGCGGAAGCGGATAATCAGATAACCCGCCAGAACAGGGGTTGCTATGGCCAGAAGGTTGCCCCATGGCGACGTGGGAGCAAGCACAACAGCCAGAAAACTGACGGTCCACAGCAAGGCAACAAACACGCCGTATAGCCGTGCGAAGGCCTTCAGCTGTACTAATGATGCAACGTTTATCATATGCTTTGCAAAGTTAAACATTTTGTACATAATGAAAAGTGGGCTATTCGAAAATTATGTTAAATGGTAATGATTTGCACGTAACGGCTGCGTGGTTTTGCCATATATATATTATCTTTGCACCCGCAAAACGCAAAAGCGTTCTTTTATACGGGCAAGTCTCTTACGACCAGCTCCTGAAGAATCCCCCAGGACGGGAACGTAGCAAGGGTACTTGGTTGTAGCGGTGCGATAAGAACAGCTTGCCCACCC
>CALIIG010000259.1 GCA_938018155.1 uncultured Prevotella sp. | reverse complement strand
AATTTCGGTTACGCTTTTACAGCCATGGCTTTCCAACCATTCGGCCATCCCGTTCTTTATTTTTATTGTTACCTGGGGGTCGATAAAGTTAGCCGTTCCCACTTGAATGGCCGTTGCTCCAGCCATCATAAACTCGATGGCATCGGCAGCATTCATGATGCCTCCCAGCCCAATGACGGGTATTTTAACGGCATGTGCCACTTCGTTTACCATGCGAACGGCAACGGGTTTCACCGCAGGACCACTGAGTCCACCCGTTCGAATGCTGAGCTTTGGCCTGCGATGCTCAATGTCTATCGCCATACCCATCAGTGTATTTATCAATGAAACACAGTCGGCTCCTTCTGTTTCGCACGCTCTTGCAATATCAGAGATGTTTGTTACATTGGGCGAAAGCTTCACGATAAGCGTTTTATGATACACCTTTCGCACCGCCTTCACCACGCTTGCAGCCCCTTTACACGTCACCCCAAAAGCCATACCGCCCTCCTTTACATTAGGGCAAGAGATGTTCAATTCGATGGCAGGGATTCGCTCTAACGCATTAATCCGCTCAGCACACTGGGCATAGGTTTCTACCGAATGGCCACTAACATTAACAATTATGTTCGTTTTTATATCCTTAATCTGAGGGTAAATATCAGTGCAAAAGTAATCAACGCCCCTATTTTGCAGCCCAACGCAGTTGAGCATACCCGACGAAGTTTCGACCATACGGGGATAATCGTTTCCCTCGCGCGGTTCCAACGTCGTGCCTTTTACTATGATTCCTCCTATCTCGCTTAAAGGAACCAGATCTGAATATTCCAATCCGTAGCCAAAAGTACCGCTGGCAGTCATCACGGGATTGGCGAAATTCAATTGATTTATCTTTACATTCAGGTTTACCATAGCAGCTTCTTAATATTAAACACCGGCCCCGTTGTACATACACACTGATTTCCTTCTTCGGTTTTTTCAACACAACACAAACATGCTCCCAGCCCACACGCCATCATATTCTCTAACGATGCTTCGCAGGGAACATCGTTTTCGCGTGCAAATTTAGCCACAGCCATCATCATTGGCTTGGGTCCACACGTTTGAATAAGGTCGAAATGTTCATGGGAAAGTATCGAATGGTTCGTTACAAATCCACGTTCTCCTTCGGAATTATCTTCAGTAGTGATGAAAACTTTGCCCACATTCTCGAAAATATTTCGCTCTAAAATATCCTTACTTGTGCGGGCACCGAGCAGGAAAAAGGGAATATTGCCCTCCTCTTTTATACGCATTCCCTGCCACAAAAGCGGGGCAACTCCCACACCTCCGCCTACAAGCAGCACCTTTTTATTGCCTTTTTGTTCAACACCACTGAAACCATTGCCCAGCGGAAACAGACAATTCACGATGTCTCCACATTGTAATGACATCAACTGACGCGTGCCTTCGCCCACGGCCGCAATAAGTAACCACAGTTCGTTACGCACGTAATCAACAAAGTTAATGGAAATAGGACGACGGAGAAAAGTTGATGGACTATGATCAACTCTTACTTCAACAAACTGACCTGGCCTCATATCGGGCAGGACTTCACGACAAGTTAGTTTTAACAATATATGCTTATCGGTAAGTCTTTCGGCCGAACATACGGTCAGGTCTAAACAGAATTTCTTCATGTTGACTATCTTAGCAGGTTTTCTTCTGCAAAGGTAGACATATTTTTAATGTGCACAAAAGCTTACAATACAATTATTCAGGAACGGCCGGGAGAGAACGATTCCCATGTCTGATCATCGTAAAACACCCTTATTTCTGTAATTTTCCGTGTAGGTTTGTCAACATATTTCACAATCTCCTTTACGGGATTTTCTGCCTTTTGTATCGTTTTTCCAGTCGCTTTAACCTCATCTGTATTGAAGAGTAGAGGAGCATTTACCAACGTTCCTGTTGCTGTCGCTGTACTTTTATTATCTCCAGCCTCTGCCTTTACGTCCATTCCTTCTTCGGTACGGTACATAGGGCCCTGACCATACATCAACCAATCGGTAGAGATATTGGGCAAACGCTGGTGTATTAAGTCAACCATCTGGAGAGTAGGACGTGTATGTCCGTTAAAGACGCCGCTGAGCGAGCCTTCCGAAATTCCTGTAAACTGAGCGAAAACCTTTTGTGTCATGTGTTGGCTTTCCATGATCTTGCGAATTCTTTCTTTCATATCGAGAAATTGACTATAAGCATGTCGAAAGACGATTTCAACCTACTTTCATTAGCATTTGCAAATATAAAACAAATATTTGAATCATCCAATTATTATGATTCCTAAATTATGACCGTCGAATTAAATTTTAATATTGCAAAGTTCGAATAGTCAAACTACTAAAAATACGATTTATATTTATGTTTAAACTTTCAAATTCGCAAACCGAAATCATCATTATACTAAAACGATAATATTTTTATCTAATCTGCTGATTATAAGAATTATATTATATTCGTATAGTAAGGCATACTACACAACTCCACTACAAAAAGACCATACTAAGATTATTTTACTTCAAATATCCATAATATGCTGATTTACCGATATTTAAATGATGTATACGGCGCAGAATAATTATACATACGTGTTTCCAAATCTGTCAAATCAAATACATATTATTGAATATTTAATAAGGCTTGTCCCTTGTGACTGCGTTTGATTATTCGTATTTCTGTTTGCAAATACGAAGTGACAGCTTGTTGAAATTTGCACAGTTTGAATATGTAAATGTAAATAACTGCTAATAATGAAATTGTACTCGTCTGTAAATGCCAAAATAATCATTTTCGAAGTATTTGCAAACGGAGGGACGAATGCGCCAAAATATGCGATTCTCAGAGGGGTAAAAATGGCCTAACTACCCTATTATGATAGAATTAGGCTTAAAAAATGTGTTCTGAATAATGGTTGAAATAGAGAAAAACAGGGCCAAAAAGCCCTGTTTTTAGTGCAAAATAAAGAAGATTAGCTCTTTCATAAGGTCGCCTGATGACGTATTAGGGTTATCAAGACCCTTACTTTTAGCATCCGTCTCTCTTATTTTACTTAGAATCTGCAACACCTTTTTTCCAGTGTAATTTCGGGCTCCGGTCATATACTCGCTTACGCTCCATGCACTCCGTAATTCCAGAAAGTCGGCTAAAGCCTGTTGATTATTTCTGTCGGGGGCATAGTAAGTGAGCATCAAATTTTGGAAGTAATTAAAGAGCAAAGGAAGCAAAGCGTACAGCGATCCCGCTTTAGGGTTTTTGTCAAAATAATTGATTATCTGGTTCGCTTTGAAAATATTGCGATTAACTATCGCGCTACGAAGCTCGAAAGCATTAAAGTCTTTGCTCACCCCAATGTTCTTTTCGATTACCTCCGGCGTCACTCTCCTATCGTTTTCAGGAAGTGCAATAGCCAGCTTATCAAGTTCAGAGGTCAGCCTGTTCAGGTCAGAGCCAATATGATCGGCTATCATTGCCGAGCCTTTCTCATCGATTTCGATTTTCATTTTCGACAGATACGCTCGCACATATCCCGCAAGTTGCCAATCGCGCAGCTTCTTACTCTCAAACAAAACGCCGTTACGCTCAACGGCTGCCAGCAATTTTGTTTTTCCTTTCAGCACGCCATTCTTATAACAAATTACAAGAATTGTTTTTTCTTGCGGCTTTTCTGCGTAACGTTCAATGCGGTCGAACGAATGCAATCCCTGCGCTTCCTTCACAATAATCACCTTTCGTGGCGACATCATTGGGTACTGCATGGCCAGGTCTGCAATCTGTGCAGCATTCACATCAGTTCCAAAAACCACTGTCTGATCGAAAGCCAGCTGTTCCGGAGTAAGCGCATTCGTTTGAATATAATCGCTTATCTGGTCGATATAATAAGGCTCTTCACCCATCAACAAATAAACAGGTGCATAATTTCCACC
This sequence comes from uncultured Prevotella sp., assembly GCA_938018155.1. Taxonomy (GTDB): domain Bacteria; phylum Bacteroidota; class Bacteroidia; order Bacteroidales; family Bacteroidaceae; genus Prevotella. Next base: position 429 of record CALIIG010000259.1, on the reverse strand, counting down.
TTTCAAACTGCGCATAATGGCGTCGAAAGTAGCCGTCGATTTCTTCTGTGGCATAATTCTTTGTTTCTTACAGGCCTGTCTCACGTCAATTTATTAACTTTGCGAGCGCAGGCATACCCTGCAAAGATACGAAATATATGTAAGAACTTCTATAAAACAACTTCACAGATTAAGAATAAAAATGACACCGCTTAACCTCCCGTCTTTCCAGGCCCATATTCAGGGAACGCCGAGCCAACCCCGTATTTTCGACATTCTACGACGCCGTTATGTAGCCCTTACTCCCGAAGAATGGGTGCGGCAAAACTTCGTACATTATTTAACCGAACATCTTCATTACCCCGCCACACTGCTGGCTAACGAAGTAAAATTGCAGGTAGGGAATAAAATTTTACGTGCTGATAGTGTTCTCTACGATACGCAACTCCG
>CALIIG010000258.1 GCA_938018155.1 uncultured Prevotella sp. | reverse complement strand
TGCCCGTAATCCCTCCGTCTTCCATCAAATGCTGTACACGCTGATGTATTGCGGCTCTCGACACGCCACATTCGGCTGCAACATCTTTAAAAGGGATGCGGGCATTAGTAGATAATATAGCCAGAATTTTCTTGTCGAGTTTATCAATTTTATCCATTACGTTTAACTTTCTAAAATATAACAAATTGATAGCAAAAGTATAATTTTAAAATGATACAAACAACAAATTGCACGAATATTTTAGAATATCCGTGCAATCTGTCATATATTATGTAAGAAATACTTATTTACGAGTACCCTTCTTAGCCTTCGTTTTTACGGTCTTTTTTACAGCAGGTTCATCAGCCTTTGGCGCAGGTGCTGCGGCAACAGGGTCTGAAATACCAACCAGCTCAACGGTAAAGATAAGTGTTGAGTATGGTTTTATCTGGCCTGCCTCACTTGCTCCATAAGCCAAATTTTGAGGAATGTAGACCTCCCATTTGCTACCGACCTTCATATTAGTCAGTGCTTCGGTCCAACCCTTGATGACCTGGTCGCAACGGAACGTATCAAACTTAACGTCTCCGTGGCGTGATGTGGCATCAAATACGTTGCCATCGATGGTCTTTCCTTCATATACAACCTTTATCTGATCGGTTGCTTTGGGCATTGGTCCGTCCCCTTCCTTGAGCACTTTATACTGCAATCCCGAAGGCAGAACAACCACCCCGGGCTTCGTTGCATTGCTCTTCAGCCAGGCTTCGTTCTCTTCACGATATACCTTGTTGCGCAAATCGCGGGCTGCCAGGCTGCGTGTTTGGAAGAGCTTACGTGCATCAGCCATCTTAAATACGCTGGTATCCTGACGCACACCAGCAATAAAACCGGCATGGAAAGGCAGTACAGCAAGCGAGCGGGTCATCGGTACCAACCAGTTCCTTACTCATACCCGGAAACACACGGTCCTTGACCTGCAAGCCTATATTTGTGCCTGCCGAGTAAGCCTGAAAAGCCGGGTCTTTAGCTTTGAAATAAGCGTCCATGTATCCTCGAACAAAGTCGTTGATGTAAGCAGTATCCACATGAAGCGTCCCGATAAGGTAGCCAAGCAACTGGTCGGTTGCGCTATAGCCTGCTGCATAGCTTACTGAATCGCTCGGAGTTACGAGCTTTGTCGCCGGCTCGATAACCATCGGCTCAACGCTTTTAGGCTTTTTCTTTTCAGCAAATGCGCTCGTAGAGAACGCACTTGCCAAAACGACAGCAGCTAAAAATAATGCTTTTTTCATTTTATTTTGCACCTACTTTAACCAGTTCAATCTTGAAAATAAGAGCTGAATAAGGCTTAATCTGTCCGGCCTGACGGTCTTTGTAAGCCAGGTTCTGCGGGATATAAACCTCCCATACCGAGCCCTCGGGCATGTGTGTAAGGGCTTCAGTCCATCCTGGTATCATCTGACGGGGCTGCATGGTCATCGGGCCCTGTCCGTTTTTATATGAGCTTTCAAACACCTTGCCGTCAATAGTGCGGCCTTCATACTGCACCTTTACCGTAGTTGTATCGGTAGGAATAGCACCCTTTCCTTCCTTAATAACCTTATATTGCAGGCCGGAAGGCAGTGTTACAACGCCTGCTTTCTTCTTGTTGGCAGCGAGAAACTTCTCACCGGCAGCCTTATTGGGGCCGTATTGCTTCTGCATGGTCTTTGCCTTAATGGCTTCCATCTTGCTCTGTGCAATCTGGTTGGCGTTCTCCTGCGTCATCAATCCCTTCTTGCCCGTGGCACCACTGATGAAGCCCGCCAGCAGGTTCTTCAGAGAAATAGTCTTGGTTGAGTCTTCGCCAAACACCTCATGGTTTACACCTTTAACCAGCTGCGAAGAGATTTGCTGACCAATTTGCAAACCCATAATGTAGGCAGCGCGTTTCTTGTCGTCCCCAGCGTTGGCACCTTCGTTTATTCCTTTAACAAACTCGTCCATGTAAGCGGTGTCAACTACCTGGCCCTGCTGGATGGCCTGGCGTACATATTGCGACTGCAAATAACCGATAGCGTAGCTCATTGAGTCGAGATCTGTCTTCAAATCAGCCTTGGGTGCTGATGAATTGCCGCAAGCAGAGAATGCAACTGCGGTAATGGCCATAACGGCCATAGCTTTTAAACTTTTCATTTGTGTTTAATATGTTTTAATGAATTTTCCTGTATTTATTCGGGATGTATTGTGCCGGCACCGTGCCAAGTGGGCAGCACGATACCTTATTTTACCTTAATAAGTTCTACGTCAAAGATTAAAGTTGCAAAAGGTGGTATCGACTGGCCTGCACCCTGCTCGCCATAAGCGAGGTTGTAGGGGATGAAGAAGCGATACTTTGCGCCTTCCTGCATCAGCTGTAAACCCTCTGTCCAGCCCTTGATGACCTGATTGAGACCGAATGTTGCCGTCTCACCGCGCTGATAACTTGAATCGAAAACCTGACCGTTTATGAGCGTTCCCTCATAATGGCACTCCACTTTGTCGGTGGCATCAGGCTTGCGGCCGTTGCCCTCACGCAGCACCTCATACTGCAATCCTGATGGCAGGGTAACTACATTTTCCTTTTTTGCATTTTCGGTAAGGAAAGTCTCACCCTCCGATTTTGCCGTATCGGCCTGCTCTTTGGCCTTTTGCTGGAAGAAACCCTGCACGGCAGCCTGTGCCTCGGCTTCTGTCATTTCGGTTTTTCCACCGAATACATCCCTGATGCCCTTGGCGAAGTCTTCAATATTCAACTCGGTAGCGTTCATCTGCTGGAGCTGATGACCTATACTCATTCCTAAAGCATAGCTAACCTGATTCATTGTCTTTTTGTCCGGTTTGTTTCTAAATAATAGTATGTATTGTGCAAAGTTACCATTTTTAGATTGCAAAACGACTGTTTTCTCAAAAAATTATTATTTTTGTCATACGATAACAAATTGTTGAAAATTAGCCCATAGCATATGAAAAAGAAAGTGGTATTCCTTACCGGTGCCGGTATGTCGGTCGAGAGTGGCTTTAAGACTTTTCGCGGAAATGACGGGTTATGGGAGAACTATCCCGTTGAGCAGGTGGCCTCGCATGAGGGTTGGGAGGCTGACCCTACGCTGGTAACCAACTTCTATAACATGCTGCGGCGCAAGCTATGGCAGGCCGAACCTTGTGAGGGACACCGCTTAATAGCCCGGATGGAAAGCGATTACAACGTTACAGTATTGACGCAAAATGTCGACAATCTGCACGAAAAGGCCGGCTCTACAAACGTTATTCACCTGCATGGAGAGCTTGCAAAGGTGTGTTCGAGCCGCAATCCGTACGACGAACGTTGCATCGAGACGCTCACACCCCGGCATAGCGACGTCGCCCCGGGCATGAAAGCGGCCGACGGCAGCCTGCTAAGGCCGTTTATAGTATTCTTTGGAGAGAGTGTCCCTATGCTGAACAGGGCTATTGATGAGGCCGGAAAGGCCGATATATTTGTTATTATTGGTACGTCGCTCAACGTTTATCCCGCTGCCGGACTGGTACAGTATGCTCCCGCCAGTTGCCCCGTTTATCTTATTGACCCCGATGCCGTCAGCGGCGGAAACCTGCACGGTGTAACACACATTCGAAAGGGAGCGTCGGCAGGAATGCGCGAATTGCTGACGCTTATCAAACCCTGAGGAAGAAACGTTATCACACTGAAATTTATTTACAAAAGGCTTCTCGTGCTTCGATTATTCTGAATCGAAGCACGTTTTGTTTCAAATACACCGAAAATGGCGCACATGCACAACCCGTTAATAATTAATGGTTTACAGAGAAATATGGTATAACCCTCCTTCCTGTGCTTCATCGTGTATTTGCCTTTACGGCACAATCGACTTCCCTTTACGGTGTAATCGTCGCCCCTTTACGGTGTAAACGTCTTCCGTTTACGCCGTAATCGCCACGCAATTACATCGTAAACCCACAGTAAAAGTGTCGTAAACCCGTTATGAGCACGTTTTTCTTATCGGCCTTTTAGCCCAAATTACCCTCTCTTCCACTCTGTTTTGCAGATTTTTTCAGCCCGAAATTTTCAGAATTTTCAAGACAAAATCATCCGAAAACTTTACACTTTTTTGTCGTACTTCCATCGTCATTGCCCCTAAAAATCATATTTAGCACGTGCAATTTACTGTTCAGAGATAAAATAAGTACCTTTGCATTATACAATTTTCACGATATGAAGAAAATATTTATACTATCTCTTGCCCTGCTGGCCATGACACCGGCCGTAGCGCAGAAGCGTGCTTTCACGATTGAAGACATCTATCGTCTTCAATACGCTACATCGCCAGCGGTTTCAAAAGACGGCCGATTGGCCTACACTATCAGCAAATCTGATTTGAAAAATCAACGCTCAACAACCAACGTTATTGTTGACGGGAAGCCCGTTACAACGGATGGAAAGAGTTTCTCGCCCATGTGGTCGCAGCGCAACCCGGACCTCTACCTGTGCTCTTATGCAAGCGGTACAACCCAGCTTTACCTGTGGAAAGACGGTAAGATGGAACAAATTACCGATTATCCATTAGGTGTTGATGGTGCAACCGTATCGCCCGACGGCCGCTATATCGCTTTCGCCGCCGAAGTTTTCCCCGATTTGGGCGGTGCCGACGGCAAGGCAAACAAGGAGCGCATCGACAAAATGGCCCGCAATACCTTGCAGGCACACATTGCCGACAGCCTGCTGTATCGCCACTGGACAACCTATACCGATGGCAAATTCTGGCATATCATCATTTACGATACGGTGAAAAAAAACTACACCGACGTCACGCCCGGTCCGTTTCACAGCCCTGTTTTCTCACCAGGTGGCCCGTCGGGGTTTGTGTTTTCGCCCGACAGCAGGGAACTTTGCTATCTTAGTAATCACGACCCACACCCGGAAGCATCGACCAATTGCGACCTTTGGACCGTGCCTGTAACAGGCGGTGAGGCCCGCAACCTGACGGCAGAGAACAAGGCCTGGGACGGCGACCCGCAGTATAGCCCCAATGGACGTTACATCGCTTACCGCTTTCAGCGGGTGCCCGGCTACGAAAGCGACCGCTTCATATTGGGCTTAATTGATCGCAAAACGGGCAAAAAGACCGTGCTCACAGAGGCTTTCGACAACTGGGTTGACGGCTTTAAATGGAGTGCCGACTCGCGTAACATCTACTTCACGGCCCCTGTTCGCGGTTACCAGCCGCTGTATAAGGTGAGCGTTAACGACGGCCGAATATCCGAAGTAATACCCAGGCGTGCCATCGGAACATTTGATTTAGCCCCGAACGGCGACATATATTATACCTATTCGCGTACCGATAAGCCGTCGGCACTGTACAAAGCGTCGTTCGTTTCTGGCAAAAAGCGTTCACCGGCTCAATCGTTTACAGAGACTCAAATCACACATCTCAACGACAGTTTAGAGGCCGAAATTGACCTGCGCCCGTCGGAAGCCATGTGGGTAAAGGGTGCCGGAGGCGACAGTGCAGAGGTATTTGTAGTGAAGCCACACGGCTTTACGCAAGGTAAAAAATACCCATTGGTTATCAATGTACACGGCGGACCGCAGATGCAATGGATGGATTCGTTCCGCGCCGACTGGCAAATCTATCCTGCTGCAGGCTATGTTCTGGCCTACCCTAACCCGCACGGGTCGACCGGTTACGGCCAGAAGTTCTGCCGGGACATTAGTGGTTCATGGGGCGGACGCCCGTACGAGGACGTGATGAAGGTAACCGACATGCTGGCTTCGCTTAATTATGTCGACTCAACACGCATGGGAGCAATGGGCTGGAGCTACGGCGGCTACTTCATGAACTGGCTGCAAGGCCATACAAAAAGGTTTAAATGCCTGGCGTCTATGATGGGTGTCTTCGACCTTCCAGCCATGTGGGGCACCACCGAAGAGCTGTGGTTCCCGAACTTTGAGCTTGAAGGGCAGCCGTGGAACTCGCCTCTTTACAAGACGTGGAGCCCTGCCGAGTATGCACGAAACTTTGCTACACCCACGCTCATTATTACGGGCGAGCGCGACTATCGTGTAAGTTACAATCAGAGTCTGGCCTACTTTAATACGCTGCAAACACTGGGAATACCCTCACGTCTCATCGTATTTAAGAACGACGGCCACTGGCCCAGCACGCTGAAATCGATGCCGCTTTATTATAATGCCCATTTAGAGTGGTTCCATAAATACTTGGGAGGAGCACCCGCGCCGTGGGATTCGCGCAAGATGCTCGAAGAACTGCCATACGCAAAATAACAGTATTTTTACCACCTATTTATATTAAGAGCGCAACCCGACAAAGGCCGCGCTCTTTTGTTACAACATTTTCGAAACAAAGAAACGCCGTTTACGAAATATTTAATAACTTTGCCTTTGTACAAACAAAAGGCTGAAGTTATGGCAAAACATCCGCTATGGCATGACGAATACAGGCTGTTGCACAGGCTGTGGTGCCCGAAATAACAGGCCTGGCTTTGCTTGTCGAATCGGTTCCGTATAAGGTTACCGATATGATGAGATGCTGCCAGTAGTGCGTTGCCTGCCTAAATCCATAGCAGGTCATACAGCATCTGGATAACACAACATCATTGCCATTCACCGTTACCTGCATGCAGGTATGGAAAAGCCTCGGCAATAATAATCCCGAAAAGCTCACAGCACTGGCTGCACAGCTAAGAGATTACTGGAAATAATATGCAAAAACTCGCACAAACACAACAGCAACAGCAGGTTCAACAGCAGCGATTGTCGCAACAACAAATGCTGCAGGTGAAGCTTTTAGAGATGCCTTTAACCGAGCTTGAGCAAAATATCAATGCCGAACTCGACGATAACCCGGCTCTCGAAGAACGTCGCGACGATTCCGATATGATGGAAAGCAGCGATGTTGCCGACGATAATGCTGACCGTGAAGATGAGCTTTACGAAGAGAAGACGGAACGAGAGGAACGCGAAGAGGCTCTTGACAACGCACTTGAAAGCCTCGGACGCGATGACGAACTGCCGTCGCCGGAGAGCCATATCGCCTCGGCGAGCAACCCTAATGCAGATTATGAGGAGACCGTATGGGGCGACACAACCTCATTTTACGACAAGCTGAAGGAGCAAATGGGTGAGATTGAGCTTACCGATACGCAGCGAAATATCATGGAATACCTCATTGGCTCGCTGGATAATGACGGTCTTTTGCGAAAGAATTTGGGAGATATTGCCGATGAACTGGCCATATATCATAATACAGATGTGCCTGAAAGCGAGATTGAGACGGTGTTAAAGCGTCTGCAGACTTTCGATCCGGCAGGCATTGGAGCACGTAATTTGCAGGAGTGTCTGCTGCTGCAGATTGCACGAAAACCCGCCGGACATCTGCGCGATATGATGGAAAAGGTCATCAAAAACCATTTTGACGAGTTTACAAAAAAGCATTGGGGCAAGATCATTCAGTCGATGCAGCTCAGCCCTGAGCAGGCAGAGGCCATACAAAAAGAGATTAAAAAGCTCAACCCCAAGCCGGGATCGTCGCTCGGTGAGACGCAAGGGAGGAGCCTTCAACAGATAACTCCCGATTTCATTGTTGACACAGACGACGAAGGTAACGTTACATTTACGATTAGTCATGGACGTATTCCCAACCTGAAAATATCGCCAACCTTCTCCGAAATGGTTGATACCTACCGCACAAATCGTGCAAATATGAACCGCCAGGAGAAAGAAGCACTGTTGTATGCCAGAGAAAAGGTTGAGAAAGCACAGGGTTATATTGAAGCCATAAAGCAACGCAGGCAAACCCTTTACCTCACCATGAAGGCTATTATTGACTGGCAGAAGAAGTTCTTTACGGGTGGTGACGAGGCCGATCTAAAGCCTATGATACTGAAAGATATTGCAGAAAAGACGGGCCTTGACATCTCAACCATATCGCGTGTAAGCAATATGAAGTATGCCCAAACGCGCTGGGGGACCTTCCCTTTGCGCTTTTTCTTCACCGATGGATATGTTACAAAGGACGGCGAAGAGATGTCAACGCGCAAGATTAAGCTCGCACTTAAAGACCTTGTACAACACGAAAACAAGCAAAAACCGTTGAGCGACGATGCACTTGCCGCCGAAATGAAACGGCGTGGATTCCCTATTGCACGGCGCACAGTGGCCAAATATCGCGAGCAAATGAGCATTCCTGTTGCACGATTACGAAAAAATTGATTCGACGGTAAACCGAAACAACAGGCATTTAAGGATAATAAATAATGAGAGAAAAACAAATAATACTGACCGCACGCATCGTAAGCATGGTGTTTACACCGTTTTATCTGCCCCTCGTTGGGCTGGCGGCACTATTCATGTTCAGTTATATGAGCCTGCTTCCGTGGCAGTATAAGGCTGTCGTTCTGCTTACCGTTTATGTGTTTACTATCCTTCTACCCACACTTTTCATTCGTATTTACAGACGTTATCAAGGCTGGACACTTTCCCAACTCGGCATACGCGAGCGACGAATGGTGCCTTATATCATTGCCATTGTTTGCTATTTTACCTGTTATTATATCATGAATACCCGGCGAATACCACAGTTTATGTCGAACATTCTTGTGGCAGCACTCGTCATTCAGGTTGTATGCGCCATTATAAATGTATGGTGGAAGATATCGACACACACGGCAGCTATCGGCGGTTTCGCCGGTGCACTGATGGCTTTCTCCATATTGTTTACCTTCAATCCGCTGTGGTGGTTCTGCGTTATTTTAATTATTGCAGGCATGGTAGGCAGTTCACGCATGATATTGCGCCAGCACAGCCTCTCGCAAGTTGTCGCCGGCTTCCTGGTTGGAGCCGTTATAGGTTTCTACATGATTATTTAATCAACCGCCCGTCATGATTTAATCAATTCCCCGTTATGATTAAATTAATCCCCCTTTATGTTTATAATTCTGGCATGTTACCATTAACTTAATCATCCATGTTGATGATAACAGAACTCCCTCATTATTATATTTCAATTTGTTTACATTCAACTTTCAACGATATTCAGACATATGAAACCCTTAGTTAGCATTATTATGGGGTCGACAAGCGACCTTCCCGTCATGGAAAAAGCTTGCAAATGGTTAGAAGAACAGCAGATTCCGTTCGAAGTCAACGCCCTTTCGGCCCATCGAACACCCGATGCAGTAGAAACCTTTGCGAAAGAAGCCCGCAGCCGTGGCATCAGAATCATCATTGCCGGAGCAGGCATGTCGGCAGCTCTTCCCGGCGTAATCGCCGCCTCAACACCGCTGCCTGTCATCGGCGTTCCCATTAAAGGTATGCTCGACGGCCTCGATGCCATGCTCTCAATCATACAGATGCCTCCGGGCATTCCGGTTGCAACGGTAGGCGTCAACGCCGCACAGAACGCGGCAATACTGGCTGCTGAGATGATGGCTCTTGCTGATAGCAACATCGCTGCAAAGGTAGACGCCTGGAAAGCAGGCTTGGGAAAGAAGATAGAACAGGCCAATAAGGAACTGGACAGCATCAGTGATTATAAGTTTAAATGCTGAAAAACAGCTCACGATAAAGGGTTTTTGTAATAAAAATATAGTGTAATTATAATGACAAAAGCCAATAGAAATATCACGGAAAGACTGAACAAACCGTAAAATATGATTGATTTATTTAACTATCAGCGACGCAAAACATCGGCAACACGCGTGGGAAGCCTCGCCATTGGCGGTGATAATCCGGTGCGTGTACAGTCGATGACAACCACCAATACCAACGATACCGGGGCTTGTGTAGCGCAGGCCGAGCGCATCATCAGGGCAGGGGGCGAACTCGTCAGGCTCACGACGCAGGGTATAAGAGAGGCTGAAAACCTGAAGAATATTAGCAAAGGTATTCGCCATGACGGTTTTTCGACACCGCTTGTAGCCGATGTTCACTTCAACCCTAACGTGGCAGACGTCGCCGCCCGCTACGCCGAGAAGGTACGAATTAACCCCGGAAACTACGTCGATCCGGCGCGGCGATTCATCAAGCACGATTATACCGACGAGGAATATGCACAGGAACTGCAGAAGATTGAGGAGCGGTTTGTGCCCTTTCTCAACATCTGCAAGGAGCATCATACGGCTATCCGCATTGGCGTTAACCACGGGTCGCTCTCTGATCGCATCCGCAACCGCTACGGAGATACGCCTGAAGGCATTGTCGAAAGCTGCCTGGAGTTTCTCCGAATCTGCAAAAAGCAAGACTTTTCAGACGTTGTTATCTCCATCAAATCAAGCAATACGGTAGTGATGGTGCGTGCCGTGCGCCTGCTTGTCAGCAAGATGGAGGAGGAAAATATGAGCTATCCGCTGCATCTTGGCGTCACCGAGGCAGGTGAAGGAGAGGATGGACGTATCAAGAGTGCGGTGGGAACAGGTGCCCTTCTTGCCGATGGAATAGGCGACACGATACGCGTATCGCTCAGCGAAGAGCCTGAAGAGGAGATACCTGTTGCGCGCCATCTCGTCGACTATATTGGGCACAAGGCTTCGCATATTTACATTCCGGGCGAGGCTTATGGCGGTTTCGACTGGGTTCATCCGGAGCGGAGGCGTACACATGCCGTTGGCAACATTGGAGGAAAAGCCGTTCCGGTAGTCATCACAACGATGCCAAAGGACGGTCATTTGCCTGAAAAGCCCAAGGCCGATTATATCTATACAGGGGCCGATGTACCTGAAAAGCTGATGAGGGGGCAGCGGTATATCGTCGATTTTAACGTGTATGCCGACCTCCGTCAAAGCGGTAAATTAAAGGCATTACAAGGCAACGACGAGCAGATATTCCCCATCTTCCCAGCCAATGCCTTGCCTTTCACAGGGGCTGTACAGGCAAAGCTGAAGTTCGTTGTGCTGCAATTCGGCACACCTGCCGACGAATACCTCGCTTGTTTAAAGGCTCATCCCGAAATAGTTGTTGTGTGCACGAGCAACCATCAGAACCGTTTGGGCGACCAGCGGGCCTTGGTTCATGAGATGATGACGGCGGGCGTGCAGAACCCTGTCGTCTTTGCACAGATGTATAAACTTAACGATAAGGAAGAGTTTCAGCTGCAATCGGCCGCCGATATGGGCGCACTCATGATGGACGGACTTACTGACGGCCTCTGGTTAATGAACGAAGGCAAGATCAGCTACGACAATATCGAATCAACTGCATTCGGTATTCTGCAGGCGGGAAGGCTCAGAACGTCGAAGACCGAGTACATAAGTTGCCCGGGATGCGGTCGTACTTTATACGACTTACGCGATACCATCAAGAAGATTCGTGAGGCTACTTCCGACCTGAAGGGGCTTAAAATAGGCATCATGGGTTGCATAGTGAACGGACCTGGTGAGATGGCTGACGCCGACTATGGCTACGTAGGGGCCGGCCCCGGCCACATATCGCTCTACCGTGGTAAGGAGTGTGTAGAGAAAAATCTGCCTGAAGAGGAGGCCGTTGAGCATTTGCTCCGATTGATAAGAGCCGATAGAGCCAAAGCCCAAAAATAAGTATTGCCACGCATTTAGCCTGTTATGCCAACCGTATGGTATCCTGATACCTCGCGGCTGGCATTTTTTATACATGATATTCAGGACCCGGGCACCGGGCCTTTCATTCTTCTGTTAACGTTACGCTGCAGGCATTCAGCGCGACAGGCATTTGTAAACAAACATGATAATCATTTTATATTCAACACCTTACGCTTTTATTGTTGTATCTTTACAGCATAAAGTCAATATGCTTATCCTGTAAAGGCGTTATGCTTATATTGTATTTCTCACCGTTCGACGGCCGTCAGCAGCGCGTACGACGGTCGTCAC
>CALIIG010000257.1 GCA_938018155.1 uncultured Prevotella sp. | reverse complement strand
ATATTATTTATAATTTCATGAAATATACATCAAATAGCCTCATAATCTGGAGGTCATAGGTTCAAGCCCTATCTGGTCCACAAATGAAAGTAAAGAGCTTTACATATTATTGTAAAGTTCTTTTTTGTTTATAATCAGGTACTTATCTCTATAGATTACTATGATTATAACGGTTCGTTTGGGATAAAATGCCCCTATTCTCTCCTTTATTTGTATTGAGCATATAATACTATTTTGAGCAAAATACCGGCCAATTTATTCATTGGTTGACCTGTAGTTGACCTGAGGCTATCCCCAAATAAAAGAGATTATGCCAAGAACTAAAATAGAAATTCGAAAAAATAAATAATAAAAAGGATGACATAATATCTGTTTTATTTACGAGAAATGATAAACTCGATAGGTTTCTTTAACTGCAAAGAGTGGCATTATGGAACAGTTTTTAGAGCACATTTTTTAAGTACTAACCGCATATAAAAGCAAAATCCCCGTCCGATGGTATCGGACGGGGATTTCCTATATTTATTTGTTGTATCAGTATATTGTCATAAGCCTTTTGGCATTCCGACGGGTACAACCTATGATTAGTCGCAATTAGCCAACTTGTGGTCAGAGCCAAGCACGTCGGTTATCTTCTCCTTGTACATGTCTGTCATGTAAGCGCGGGCAACCTTACCATATTGACGTGGGTCGAAATAGTCAGGATGCTCGAACAATGTTTCGCGAACACCTGCAGTATAAGCCAGACGCGAGTCAGAGTCGATGTTGATTTTGCACACCGCGCTCTTCGAAGCCTTGCGCAGCTGCTCCTCTGGAATACCCACAGCATCGGGCAGATTACCGCCAAACTTGTTGATAATGTCAACATATTTCTGGGGAACTGACGAAGAGCCGTGGAGCACGATGGGGAATCCGGGCAGCTTCTTCTCGATCTCTGCAAGCACATCAAATGCCAATGGAGGAGGCAAAAGACGACCTGTCTTCGGGTCACGGGTGCACTGTTCCGGCTTAAATTTGTAAGCTCCGTGAGAAGTACCGATTGAGATTGCAAGGCTGTCGCAACCTGAACGCTGTGAGAAGTCGATAACCTCTTCAGGCTTGGTATAATGTGATTCTTCTGAAGCAACCTCATCCTCAACACCTGCAAGCACACCCAACTCAGCCTCAACGGTAACGTCGTACTTGTGAGCGTACTCAACACACTTGCGTGTAAGTTCGATGTTCTCCTCGTAAGGCTTCGACGATCCGTCAATCATTACTGAAGAAAAGCCCATGTCTACACAGTCCTTTACCAGCTCGAAGGTGTCTCCGTGGTCAAGATGGAGGACAATTTCAGGATGGTGACAGCCCAGCTCCTTAGCGTAAGCTACGGCACCTTCTGCCATATAGCGCAGAAGTGTAGGGTTAGCATAGTTGCGGGCACCCTTTGAAACCTGAAGGATTACCGGCGAACGAAGCTCTGAAGAAGCCGTGATAATAGCCTGAAGCTGCTCCAGATTGTTAAAGTTAAATGCAGGAATTGCATAGCCGCCAGATACTGCACGCTTAAACATCTCGCGAGTGTTAACGAGACCCAAGTCCTTATAATTTACTACCATATTGAATTATGTTTAAAAAATATAACACTACAGTTTAATTAAAACCATTGCAAATTTAGCGTTTTTATCCCTCTTTACGCCGTAAAGTATGCTTTTTAATGTTGTAGAAGTCTTAAAAAACTTAATTCTTCTGTATAAAAATGAATCGTGCTTTGTTTTGCAAAACCTACATTACAATTGGCTATTTATGAAACTTATATGCTACATGCAACATCAGGTAACGGGGTATTGAGCTGGTCCATGTTTCGGTACGTCCCTGCGCATCGAGCGTAAAGGTAGTGTTGTTAAGCTGTCCCAGCAGGTCAAAACCGTCGAGCGAGAGGGTAAGATTGTCTTTCAGGAGCTTCTTTGTCAGTCGTAAGTTCCATATCAACTCGCTGCTGTTCATTTGCGAATCATTGTACCCGCGCCGGTTGTAATTTGTAAAATCGGTTGTTATTTCAAAGTTCCAGGGCAGTGTTATGTTACCATTTACCCCAAAATTATAACGCCATGCACTAACGGTTGTAAAATCGTCGCGGTTACCCGTGGCGCGCTGGTAGGCTACGTTTGAGGTACAATTCAGGCGTATGCGGTCGCCAGCCTGCCATGTCAGTTTCAGCGTGTTCAGTACATTCCAGTTGTTTACCTTGCTTTGTACGGCAGCCATACCGCTCACTGTCATCAGGTCAACACTTCTATTATAGTCGCATCGCAATTCCTCCTGAAACGAAAGGTGCTGACTTTTGTCCAAAGGCATAGCCATTCCACCGTTGAGCGACGCTCCCCAATTGCCGTTTACGTTTACCTGTTGTGTCGTTGTCCGTCCTGTATTCTTGTCATATAATACCGATGTTGCGATGGCATTGTGCATGGTATGGTAGCTGGCACCCGCGTTAGCTGACAGCTGACGGGCCATTGAAAACGACGATAACATGAGGTCTATATGATGGTCGCGCGACTTCTTCAGATTGGGATTCCCCAACGTCAGCACCAAAGGGTTGCTGTCATCATGTATGGCAAGCATCGTTGAAAGGTCGGGCTGGCTCTGGCTTGTGCCGTAATTGATGCTGGCATAACGTGTTCCTGTCGAATCGGTATTTTGGTAAGTAAATGTCAATGTTGGTTCAAAGAATACCGAATTACGCTTACTGTGGTAGTGCCTCATGCGGTTGTAGCTCAGCGATTCGCGCTTAAACTGCACGGGAGCATACAGCTGAGCCGAGAACTGTGGCCTGCTGGTACCGTCGCCATGTGTATAATTGAACGTCAAACCAGTAAACGAAGACGTTACATGACTGCGGTTCTGGTAGCTGTTTGTTGCATCAATCACATGCAGTAAAGCGTTGCGTGTAGACGGCAATACGCCCAGCGGATAGGCCGTTTCTGTATAATCGGCCAGACGGTCCAAACGATAAAGGTCATTTCCTGAAGCGTTGTAGCTCTGGTTCAGGCGCACAAAGGGCTGAATATATATGGTATTTACCTCATCCGAATCGCGATTAAGCAAACGGCTGTATTCCATATTCAGCATAAGCGTATAATTGTTTGCCGGCGACGATACATACTGGGCGCGATAGTCCTGCGTAGCCATGGCACCCAGATAATCTACCTGATTCCGTCCGAAACGGTCGGCATTGCTCCGTCCGTAGCTTACACTTCCCGTCACCGAAGCCATATTTTGTGCCGTCTCCTTGCCGAAAGCAATGCGGTTGGCAAACGTAAAACTGTAATTTGTACTGTTGCTACGGCTCATCATTTCGTCGCGCTGACGGTTTACCGTGGCATGCAAAAGTCGCATGCTTGCGCCGGGAAGATACAAACTGTCGAGCATAGAGATGCTCCAGGGCTTCTTATTAAACTGGCCCGAAAGCATGCTGTCCCATCCCCTACCCGATGTATGCGAAACACTTGTAGACAAGTCGATAATCTGCCTGTGAGGATGAAAGCCTGCCGAAAGCGATGCCGACATATCGGTTATACGCGACCGGTTACTGCTGTTACTGAGGTGGAAATAATCGCCTCCGGTCAGAAACGTCTGTGAGTTGATGCGCGATTGTTGATCGTTATCAGTAAAACCTATATTATTATCTGACGAAAAACAGCTGTCTTCGTCCTTACCATTATAATAATAGCTGATGCCAAGGCGTCGCGTCGACTGCCTTCCGCCGCCGGCATCAGGCAGTTCACTCAACGCCCCATCCTCACCAGGGGTCTGCCCGTCGCTCACATTGTTCATGTTTCCCGTCAGTGTAAGTCGCGACTTTTCGCCGTAGTGCATGGCAAACAGTCGTGCGCTATACCGTCTTTTACTGCCTGCTGCCACGTCCACATTACCTATAAAGCCCCGGTGGTATTGCTTTTTCAATGCCACGTCAACCACCAGAGCCTTGTCGCCCATGTCGCGTTCCATCAGCCTGCTGTCCTTTCCCTGCTTGTCGTATACGCGTACCTTGTTTACGGTATAGGCAGGCAGGTTTTCCAATGCTTTCATAGCATCACCGTTAAAAAAGTCGCGACCATCAACCAAAAGCGTGCTGACGGCCCGTCCGTTCACCTTTATCACGCCGCCTTCAAGTGTTACACCCGGCAACTGCCTGACCAAGGCGTCGAGCATTGAGCCTTCACTCAGGTTAAAAGCGTCGGCATTATATACTACCGTATCGCCACGCATCACCATCTTTATTTTCGTAGCCTTTACTACAACCTCGTCTAAAACATGCGTGTCTACTTTTAAACGGGCATCGTCAACCCATTGTTCGTTCATGCGTTCAGCCATTTTCACCTCAACAGGAACGTACAAAGTTTTATACCCTACCATCGATATGCGCACCAGATAGCGGGTATTATTTTCAACGTCAAGGGTATAACAAAATATGCTTTCGCCATAATACTGCCGTTCCGTAGTTACTGTTGAGCGAAAAACAGCACTGTCGGAGGCTGACAATAACTCTACCGTGGCACCTATCAAATCCTCTCCCGTTGAGGCGTCTACAACACGACCGCAGAGAAGTCGCGCCTGAACCGTGACGAAAGAAAGACATAAAAAACAAGTGAAAACAACTTTATGAAACATGTATAAAAGGGTTACGGCTGCATTTTTACATAGCAAAGCACCACCGTTCATGCACAGTGGTACCCGTAATTATAAAATATAAAATGTTATCGCCCGGCCTTATCACTATGGCGTTCACGTGTAAGCTCCGAAGCAAATATCAATATTGTAAAATAGCCGAGGAAAGGAATAATGAACGGTAGCGACATCATCTGTGTTGAATCGGCTATAATTCCCATCAGCAAAAAGCCGCAGCCTCCTATCGGTGTCATCATCAACAGCGACGAAGCACTTTTGGTAAGGTTTCCCAAACCGCGCAGAGAGAGTGAGAAAATAGTAGGAAACATGATGGCTTCAAAAGCATAATTCAGAATTAAGGCCACCATCGAAACGGGTCCTAAATTGAGCAAAACCAGGCCTATACTGATTACGCTTCCTGCCGAGCACACCAGCAACATGTGTTCAGCCTTTACGCGACGCATAATCCAGCTGCCGCCAAAGCGTCCGAACATAAAGAAAGCCAGGGCTACCGTCAACACTATTGATGCCGTGTTATCGCTCATCCAGCCCTTGCCCGTCACAAAATTAATGAAATAACTGTTGATGGATATTTCGGCAATTTCGTAGGCCAGCAATGCAAACAAGCCAAATACAAA
>CALIIG010000256.1 GCA_938018155.1 uncultured Prevotella sp. | reverse complement strand
AACGAGCAGGACCTTGAGACCCCTTAGGGAACAGTCGCGTGCAACGCCAGCTCCCGTGATACCTCCGCCAATAATGATGCCGTCATACTCCTGATGATTCATGTTGCTCATATCATAGTTTCAATTTAATGCTTTTGTATACATTGCTGTAAATGGATACGAATGTTTTTCCTGTATTTCGAAACCGGCATTTCGTTATTTCGAAACGAAACAAAATTAAGAAACAAAACTGATAAACGCAACGGGGAAACGAAGTTTCTTTATAAACTTAACACGTATTTGTTGTAATAAACACTATTTAATAATAATAGTGAAAATGGGTTGTCATTACGTGTTAATTAAATCTTAAAAATAACGTAAAGTGTACAAAAAGCTGAGAAAACGCCTATCTTTGTATATATATATTCTTGTAGGTTTATTGCCTGCTGGCGTAATCAGACCAAAACTATAATCTTATAAAAACCCTATATTGACGTCATGACGAAAGAAGAACGGCAGAACACTATCCTTGATTATCTGCTTAAGTCAGGCTCTGTTCAGGTCAGTGATCTGGCAATAACGTTAGCGGTTTCTTCTGTAACGATTCGTAAAGACCTTACAGAATTGGAGAAAGAAGGCAAGCTGTATCGCAGTCATGGGAGGGCTATTCTCATCAATCCTTTTACCAATAATCGTTCGGTTAACGAAAAAGAGAAGTATTATGCCGAGGAGAAAAACCTCATCGGTATGGAGGCAGCCCGGCTCATTACTTCCAACGACAGTATCGTTTTAGCATCAGGAACCACCATCCATGCCTTTGCACGGTGCATCAATCCCATTGGAAAGCTGACGGTAGTGTCGGCTTCTCTGCAGGCTACCGAAACGTTAGCCATGATGAACGATGTTGATATTATACAGTTAGGAGGCGTGGTTCGTCACAGCAGTCTGTCGGTAGTGGGCAAGTATAGTGAAGATATTCTGATGGGATGCTCGTTCAGCAAGCTCTACTTAGGCGTGGATGGTATCGACTTCGATTTCGGAATCTCTACTACTGACTTGCGTGAAGCTGAGCTGAACAGGCAGATGATGCTCACGGCCCAAAAGACTATTGTACTGGCCGACTCGAGCAAATTCGGACGCCGCGGCTTTGCCAAGATAGCCAATTTAGAAGATATTGATATGATTATTACCGACTCAAACGTGTCGCCTTCCATTGTTAAGCGATTGGAAGAGTTGGGCATTGAACTGATTATTGCCGAGACAAAGCATCTGCCTGCCGTCGGCACTGTTCGTTGACTGTGCCGGCCTCTTTTTCAAACGGCATCCTTCCTATATTTTAATAACGATATTTTTAAAAACGCATATTATGAAAGTTCCATCAGAGTTTGATTCTATCCGTCCTTACGAACCGGAGGAATTACCACAGGTTTACGACCGTCTGCTGAAAGACGAACAGTTTAAAAACATGCTTGCTACGGCCTTACCACAGATACCTTTCGACAAGGTGGGCCCGATGATGCACGCTTGTAAGACGAATCTTGACTTTCAAAAGACTTTCTGTTACCCCATGTTGCAGAGGCTTGTCCATGAGCAAAGCGAGGGCATTGACATTGATGCCTGCAATATTTCCATTAAAAACCGGTATACTTTTGTCAGCAACCATCGCGACATTGTGCTCGATTCGGCTTTCCTCGACAAGCTTTTGATTGATGTCGGCTTCTCTACAACCTGCGAGATTGCGATTGGTGACAACCTGCTTACCCTCGACTGGGTGCGCGACCTTGTACGTATCAACAAGGCGTTTACGGTTGAGCGTGCCCTCCATTCCGTCGAAATGCTGAAGGCCAGCAAGCGCATGTCCGAATACATTCACTTTGCCATTTCGGAAAAGAAAGAAAATATCTGGATTGCCCAGCGGCAGGGACGTGCCAAAAATTCAAACGATCTTACGCAACCTGCCATACTGAAAATGATGGTGATGGGAGGCGAAGGCTCGCCCATTGACCGCCTTGTGCAGTTGCATATAGTGCCTTTATCCATCTCCTATGAGTATGATCCGTGCGACTATCTCAAAGCGCGCGAGTACCAGTTGCGTCGTGATGTTCCCTTCTGGAAGAAGACACCGGCCGACGATATGGAAAGTATGGCAGTAGGTGTACAGGGTTATAAAGGACACATTCATTACCATTGCGCTCCCTGTATTGACAATTGGCTGCTCTCTCTTGATACAGAACAGCCCAGGAATAAGCTCTTTGACGCGATAGCTGCATATATTGACAGGGAGATTCATCGCGGTTATCACCTGTATGCTGTCAACTATATTGCACTCGACATGATACAGAACACCAAGCTCTATTATGAGCGTTATACCGATGAACAGTATAAGCAGTTTGAAGAGTATATTGCGTCGCGCATCGACTTAATCGACATAGAGAACCGCGATGACAAGTTTTTGCGTCAGTGCTTGCTTTCGCAATATGCTTATCCTGCACGCAATTATCTTACCGCTACAGAAGAGAACGGCAGGTGGAAATCGTTCTTCAGTCATTTTAATTTTACGAAATGACACAGCCTTACCGATGTCTTGCCCCGACGATAATAGCGGCAGTCACCACGCTTTTGCTGGTGACGGCCTGCCATATCGGGGCCTATGATACGGGCGATACACGCTACTCATATCTCCGTGCCGACTTTGCCGAGGTGCATACCAACAGTGAAGGTGCTGTCAACACGGCTGTTACCGACGACGGCGACAGCCTGATGCTTGCCCCTGCACTAAGGACTGTCTGGACAATACGCCCCGATACGCTATACCGTGCCTTGCTATATTATAATAAAGGTGAAGCCGATTCTGCACAGTCCCCGGCGGCATCGCACGCACTTCCCGTAACAGGCATAGGGGCATCGCAGGTTTATGTGCTGCGACCGCTGACGGATTATTCGGGTGTTTCAGGCCTTAATGATGCGGTTGGCTTTCAAAGTTGCTGGTTGAGTGCGAACAAACGGTATGTCAATGTAGCCCTCGTACTGAAGAGCGGACAGGCTGATCAGCCCGATAAAAGGCACATTCTCGGACTGATTCGTGACAGTATCGTAACCGATTTACAGGGTCGTCGCACGTTTTTCTGTCGCATCTATCATCTCCAAAACGGCGTACCTGCCTATTACAGCAATACGGTTTACGTCAGTATTCCGACGTCAGGCTTCCATGCCGGCGATGCATTGCAACTTACCATCAAGACTCATGAAAATAACTTTATAGTGCGAAAGTTTGCTTTCTAAAAGATAATTTTCGCTTTCGTTTCGCAATTTCACAATCCATTTACGTATGAAATCTTTTACCTTATGGATGGGGCCAATTACCCTCCTTTTCCTGTTGTTTTTTACCGCCTGCTCTGATGACGACAACTTTAGCCGCATCACCGAAGATGAAGCCACGCAAAAGCTGCTGGAACAACAGCAGGTTTTCGTCAGTCCGGGTGACACAACGTTCACCCTTCGCTTCAATGAGACCGATGATCCATGGACGGCAAAGCTCACGTCGGCTACTGATGACCACGGCCAAACCTGGTGCAAGGTATCAGTCACAGGCAACAATGCCGTTACCGTCAGCGTGCAGGCTAACGGCAGTTTCAACATGCGTCACGCTTCAATAGCATTGCAACACGGCCGCAAAACGTACACATTTAAGGTAAGCCAGATGTATAAGAAGCAGATGAAAGCCCTGGTAGACCACGTCGATATAGAGGCAACGGCCAAGGAGGCTTTCGTTTACGTCAGGACAAATGTCATGCCTGAGGTAAGCATTTCGTCGTCGGCTACGTGGCTTAAGAAAGAATCGTTTATGGTCGAAGACCACAATGTACGCCCCACCGGAGAGGCTAAGGTGCTGATTTATCGCTTTACGTGTGAGCCCAACGCGGGTCTAGGCCGCGCGGCTACCCTGCATATTACGGCCGAAGGTGCTGAAACGCAGACGGTTATCATACATCAGTGGCCACGCGAACTGAAGGAAACCGAGGAAATAGACGTCCGCGAGCCGGGCACGCTGGGCATTCTTGTAGGAGGCAATGCGGCCGACTGGAGCCACGTGCGCACGCTGCGCCTTTCGGGAACACTGAACAACGGCGACATCGAGACGCTGCGGTCGATGCTCTGTCCCATGGTCGACTTTACTCAATCCAATGCGAACGGTACTTACAAGCTCATTACACAGCGCAACCTTAACCTGCAGCACGTCGACCTCGGGCAGTGTAAACTCATTGGCGGAGGGCAAAAATTCGTCGAACCTTCCATCGGTACCAATATCACTACAACCTATAACACCCACGGCGCAAACACGTTAGGCGACAACGCTTTCTTCATAACGCGCACACCGCTTGCGAGCATTGTGCTGCCTGCCGGGCTTGAAACGATAGGCGGATGGCTCTTTAATTTCTGTGAAAACCTTACTAAAATTGATATTCCGGCATCGGTAAGGCATATTGGTCCATACGCTTTCCACAACTGTACACGCCTTACCGAAATCAACATTCCGGCTGATTCACGCCTGGAAACAATAGGTGAACGCGCTTTCGATACGGGCACGCGCGTGCGCGACCTTGCTTATCCGGCTTCGCTTGTATTGAATGAAAACAATGGCTTTTCGGGTAATTTCCATGCCGCACGCGTTCATGTGAAATGGGCTGTACCGCCTGTTCTGAAAACCCATAGCGTAGGACGGAACACCGTTCTTTACGTACCCATGGGAACCGGAGCTCTTTATCGGGCAGCCAATGGCTGGAAACGGGCGAAGGATATTATCGAAGAGTAGGGACGCGCAGGGAGTCTTTCCCCGCGTCTCACGTAGTGAGAGAGAATATGTTTCGACACCGAAAAAAATTGACAAGAGCGTTCTCGTGGCTGCGTTATTTCAAAATGTAAGGAACTGGGTTGCGTACAGGCTCAAAACGGACGGCATCCACAACTGATTAGGTACCAATAAGTTAATATAAAAACAGGTGTGGAATGATACGTTTTTTGCTCTCTTTTACGTGCCATTACGGCGTAAAGGGCATCTGCTTTCGTCATAAAGATAATATGAAAATGATAAAAAGTGCCATCCTGCGTATCAGCAAGACGGCACTTTTTATGGCCTGATATGTCGTCATTACGTGCAAATGTACTAACCTTTACGCCGTAATGACGTTACCTTTACGATGTAAGATAATTTCTAAAATGTATCTAATTGAAAATAAAGAAGTTACCTTGCTATGTAAACTAAACAGGTAACGATTTGGAAACGAGCGAAGTGCCATTAACCGCAGGTTTC
>CALIIG010000255.1 GCA_938018155.1 uncultured Prevotella sp. | reverse complement strand
TTAAAGTTACCGTGCCCGTTACCAATATGGGCAGCCGCGACGCCGACGAGGTTGTGCAATTATACCTGCGCGACGTGGCCGCATCGATAGCACGCCCTGTAAAAGAGCTTAAGGACTTTGCCCGAATCAGCCTGCGTGCCGGCGAAACCAGGGATGTAACGTTCACCATTACAGCCGATAAGCTGAAATTCTATAACAGCGAACTGCAGTATGTTTGCGAGCCGGGCGAGTTCCAGATCATGGTAGGGCCCAACAGTCGTGACACGCAAACGGCCGGCTTTACGCTGAAATAACGATATTGACAGTCCTTAAAATGGAGAAGATGGTTTCAGGATAACCAATACATTTTATTGCTATTGTCAACCGCGGAGAGCTTTCCCGTCATAGGGAATAGCCCTCCGCCTTTTTTTATTATTCTGTAAAAGCCTTCCCCGAACAAAATCATCGTGCTGCAAAACCACCCTCCTCCTCCCCTCTTTGTTCCCTTTTCTGCTACCCTCTTCTCCCTTTTACGTACCATTTTATTCCTTAAGCCTGCCCTTTACCTTTTTGCTTTTTTACCTTTAAAAAACCATTTCGGGCTAAACGGTTTGCAATTGTGCCGTAATGTATATGGCATTACGGCCCATTTAAAGGGCCATTGTGCCGTAATCAGCTTTGGTAAACTTGTAACACACTGATTTACAGGTCATATAACAACACCCTTGTTACCCTGCCATTACGGCGTAATTACGTTGGCTTTACGGCGTAATGGCAACTCAATTACACCGTAAAGGCAACCCGTTTACACCGTAAACGCACCCCCGTTTACGATGTAATGGCAACGCCTTTACACCGTAAACACAACGCGATAGTGCCGTAAACGCAACGCGAAGGTTCACAAATAGTAGGTAAATTGAATTTTCACGGGGTACCGGCAGCATTGTAGTAACGTTATTTTTGCGTAACTTTGCATCGTATTTCATTCTTAATGGACATCATCATGAGGAAAATTTCTATCACCATCATCATTGTACTAACCGGTATATTACAAAGCCGGGCCGTAACATTAGACACGCTAACCGTCTGCATTAAGGGAATGCGGTGTGACGAATGCGCACATAAGGTGATGACGCGCGCAATGGAAATTCGCGGCGTCGACGACATCTGGTTTAACCTTGAACGGCGTACAGCTACCATCAGTTACGACCCGTCGCTAACCAATCCCGATTCGATTAAGGCACCTTTTGCGGGGCAACGTTACAACATGACACCGTATAGCACAACCGATGTCATCAGAAGGGGAACAGGACAGCACATGGAACTAACCGACAGTGCCTCTGCACGCAGGGCCGTTGCAGCGTTGAGCGGACACGAAGGCATCGATTCGCTCGCGCCTCACACAGACCGTCGCTACCTCTTTATCCGCTACGACGCCAACCGCATCAGCAAGAACGACATCAAAAAACTTCTTATCAATGCGGGATTTACGCCATCAAACTATTACACCAGCGACAAGGTGGGCTACGTTATATTCAATATTCCACGTGGCAAAAACCTGAAAACGCTGGCCGACGACGCCACCGCCTTCGACGGTGTAGAGGATGTTTGCATCAATCCCGCGACACGAAAAATGGCCATTACCTATTTTAAGGACACAACTTCGGAAGACAAGCTGCGCCGGAAAATAAAATAAACGTTCGGCAAAATGACTGAAAAGAAACTGAATCTCTATACCAGTCTGTTCTTCTTTCTGGTATTCATTCCCGTGCTTACGCTCCTGGTGCCCACGGTAAAATGGGCCGAAACGCGTCCCGTGCTGCTTGTGTCTATCATGGGTTACCTCGTTTTGTGCTTCGTTGTATTGACGCGTTATAACATCCCCGGGCTGTTTATCCGCCACCATTACGTGCGCGGAACGCTGCTTTCGGCCATGGCTCTGGGCGTAACAGCAGCATTTTCGCGACTGGCCGACTGGCTGAACCTCTACGAATTTCCCGGTGAAGCACCGCGCACAACGCACATCTACTCTACCGTCTGGTTCCTTTTTCTCGTCATTTTAGGGTATAGTTTCTTCAACAACATGCTGCAGGAGGCCGGCCGTCTGGCCCGTCAGCGCGAGGAAATGGAGGCTCAACGCGACAAGGCTGAGCTGGCAATGTACAAGGCTCAAATCAATCCGCACTTCCTTTTCAATACATTAAACACGCTCTACGGACTGATATTAACCGACTCGGACAAGCGCGAGGAGGCGTTTGAACAGTTTATTAACATGATGAAATACACGTACAACAACGCCAACCGCGATTTCATCAGTCTGCAAGAAGAGATGGATTATCTGCAACAATACATTGATTTGCAACTGCTTCGCATCGGCGACACCACACGTGTAAACAAGCATTTCGAGGTCGACGACCCGCACATGGGCATCGCTCCCATGCTTTTGATAACGCTTGTAGAGAATGCTTTCAAGTACGGCATATCGTCGACCGACGACAGCAGCATCGACATCGACCTCACGGCACGCCGCCGCGTACTCCACTTCACGGTGCACAACTCGCATATCAACAACGCCGTTAAGGTATCGTCAGGCAGCGGTCTCGACAACTTACGCCACCGCCTCGACCTGCTTTATCCCGATAACTACACCCTCCGCCGCCGTCAGGACAAGGACGGATTTACGGTAAAGCTGAGTATTAAGGTAAGTGTCTGAAGACGCTTACCTTAATATTTACTTTTTTATTTTTTACTTTTAAATCATGTTCCACTCTATAGCCATAGACGACGAGCCGGTAGCCCTGAGCATTATCAGGAACTATTGCGACCGAATGGGGGGCATAACCCTCGAAACTTACACCAATCCGCGTATAGGGTTGCAGAAAATTATAGAAGAGAAACCCGACATTGTGTTCCTCGATATTGAAATGAACGGCATGACAGGCCTCGAGATTGCCCGCGAGTTACCGCCCACGGTGTGCCTTATTTTCACCACGGCCTACGCACAATATGCCCTGGACAGCTACGACGTTAACGCGGTCGACTTCCTGCACAAGCCTTTTTTCTACCAGCGTTTTGTCAAGGCTGTCGACAAGGTTGCACAAAGAATTAAAATGCGCAAAACCGTACAGCTCACGCAACGGCCCGAGCGTGTCATCACCCTGAAGGTGGAATACAAGAACGTTAACGTATCAATCGACTCGATTATTTATATTGAATCGATGGACAATTACGTTAAACTGCACCTCCTGGACGGCTCAAATCTCATCTCCCAAATCAGCTTAAAGAAGATAAATGAAATGCTTCCCGCAAAGGAATTTATACGTGTTCACCGCAGCTATCTGGTGTCGGTGGCCAAAATTGAGCATTATACCCGCCAGAGTATTAAGCTCGCAGGGCGCGACGAAGAGATACCGGTAGGCCGGAATTACGGTGCCGAAATTGCCGATTTCCTTAAGGATAAGTTCAAACTTATTACGCGCGTTCCCGATCTTTTCGACCGCAAGAAGTAGTGGCGACGACAGAAAATTGAGGACAGGAAGACGGATTGGTGAAGACAGAAAGACAAAAAGACAAAATTTAATGGGCGAAGGGACAAGAAGAGGGAGGCGACATGGAGAGGAGAGGAAGACGGAAAGAATATATTTTCTTGATGATGCACCTTTAAATTATTTGTATAAAGCAGGCGTGATGATGCACTTGATATAGATAAACAATTTCCGGCATAAGTGACAAAAAGAGACCCATTTTAGGTCTCTTTTTGTCACTTATGCCGGTTTTTTATACCTGATGAATGTAACCAACAATAGCGTTTGTAAACAGAAATGTTTTATATTTACGAGCCTTGTTGATTTCCAAAGATAAAACCGAAACAATAAACAACATTTATAAAAAATGTCGTAACCATGCCTATCATACATGAAAGAGCATGGTTACGATTGTTTTTTTTACTATTTCGCAAAGCTATGGAAGAAGCTTGGGTTACCTTTCACCTGCATAACAGGCCCTGCAACCTCTTTGGTTTCAGGGTTATAGGTGTAGAAACCAACCGCCTTTTTGTTTGCACTTCCAAATACAATGAGGTTCTTATGTTTGCCAATAGCAACTCCTTGTGGATTAGAAATTTCCATTCCCTGTATAACCGACATGCTCTTCTGTTTCAAATCAATTACAACTGGCACATTTGTAAGACTGACATAAGGGTTGCTCATTCCGTTGGGATCGAGGCCAAACGAGGTGGCATACGCATAAGCCATTCCCTTACCAGCATAGAATATGGTGCTCAAAAAATCAGCATGTGTTGTTGACAGCCCTGCAACTGTAGTTTGGTCAAGACGAATACAATAATCAGTATCAATATCAGTTGAACCATTTTTAATTCGAACGATGCCACCGTTCAAGCCCGGAATAAAGCCGAACGAGCCAATACAGTTGATATAAATATCCTTATTTTCGTCCATGAATATAGAACCTGGGTCAATAGGACGTGTTGCAAAGCACAGTCCTAATGAGGTATTAACAATATGCTTTTCAACCTTATCTGTCTTCGTGTCAATCATAGCCAGTTCAATATTGTTGCGTGTAGGCATATACTGTGCGTTCATTTGGTTAAGACCTACAAACAGTTTGCCATCACGGATAATCATTGAAGCGGGCGACACATTTGTGTTTTGCTGATGCAAACTGTTAAGATCAATATCAGCAATCTTTTTCATTGTGGTAGGGTTAAATACCATTACGATGCCTAATCCTTGCAAACTAAGATATGCTTTTTCGGCATTGAGTTCTACCACATTGCTGGCCGCAGCATTGGCCGGGATAGGTAACACGCCTTGCTTAGCCCATATACCGTCAGCGTTAATTTTATAACGCGTAACCTCAGCCTTTGTATTACCCATATAATCAGGAAGAGCATATACGCTGCCTGCTTCAGTAACAATAGGCGTAGAGCCAAATCCTACAGGAATACCATTCTTAATATCATAGTTGCCAGGGAGCAAATCGCTCAGAGTCTGCATATAAACGCTACCATTATTGCCTTCGGGGTTGGTAATGCCTGTTGCGAAAATAACGCCTTTAAATTCCTTTCCGCTGGGGTTGGGATTAGGGTTTGGTGTGGGATTGTCATTGTTTCCGTCACATGATACCATTAAAGCCGTTAAGGCGATAATAGATAAAACTGATTTAAACTTTTTCATTGTTCTTTTATTTTTAATCATACATTTATTAATATTTATCTGAAAAGATAGCGCACTTTAAAGCCTATGTAACGCCCTGGTAACGGTCGGTTCAATTCGGAAACGACATGGCGGTTGGTTAAATTCTTCACCTTTAGGGTAAGCGTCCACTTATCATTGCCGAAGCTATGTTCCACAGCGGCATCCATTGTAAACGATGTCGGAATTTTGCGTTCTTGATATCGACTCACCTCAAAGTCGTAAAAATACTGATGTATGTACGAAGCATCGAAAAGTAAACGTGTGTTTTGTCCGCTCCCACCAAAGATATTCTCCTTATGAAATTCTGCACCGAAATTACCAAGCAGATAAGGAACATTGGGGATTCGCATTTTATAAGTAGGATTTTCAACCACTGTTCCGGGTGTTAACTTTCGTACGTCTCTAAGGTCTTGAAAGGTTCCGTTGGCATATAAATACAGAACGGGGCATACATCGCCTTTAGCTTCCAGCTCTATTCCTTGCGTGCGCACACTACCAAAATTGCGGTATCGTGCCATTGTCGGTATCATATCGGGGGTGAAACGTATCATATCTTCCAACAGGTTATAAAAGGTATTCAACTCCACCTCAATCAGTCCGTTGTCAGCTTTTAAATGTCGATAGAGCATGCCTACGTTCACACCTTTTGTTCGTTCAGGCTTTAACGCAGGAGAAGCTAATATAGAATAGCCATTACCTATCAGCTCTTCACTTGAAGGAATTCGTACCTCTGCATTGAACGAAGCTTTAATCATCAGGTCGGGTGTAAACTTATAACGTGCGGCGTTACTGAAGCCAAAATACGATTTGAACACTTTTACACGCTCAGGTTCAGTTACAGAAAAGATGTTGATACTACGCGAATCGGACGAGAAAATAAAGTTTTTCAACGTAAAAGCATTTTGAAACCGTCCGTTGAATAGGGTCAAATCGTACGAAAGACCCAGCGTTAGCGTATTCATCTTGCTGGGGAAATTAGAACGAAAACCTAATGCTTTGTCCATCAATGTATCTTTAGGATGGAGCGAATTATGATCAAAATAAGCATTGAAGTTTACACTATGATGCATATCAATCGTGTATTGCAGATTGAGTTTTGATATTAACTCGTTTAACCTATTATTGCCATCAGAAGGAAAATTGTTCTGTTCGCCACCATAAGAAGAAACAGGTGGAAGTTTATTTCCGTCCCAATCATAACGATTCATCGCCTTATCGTGCATGCCATATTTGCCAAACACATAGTTAATATCAAAGTCAAAATCAAGTCCGTCTAAAAAGAAATTATTACGCTTCAGCGATAATTCAGTAACATAGTTTACAGAACGGTTGTACGCTTCACGAATATCGAGGTCAATTCCTTGTATCTCTTGGTGCGTCTTCATGAAAACAAGCTCCCACTTTATTTCATCAAACCACCATTTAGTAGCTTTTACTGACATACCGCCAATAACCTTATTGAACAGGTCATGGTCTCTTTTCACAGTTCGGTTATCAAGGTTTGCCAATGTCATTTCGTAATTATTTTTCGAAAACGAAAACGTGCCACCTATTCCAAACTGCAAGCCGCTCTTACGGTTCGTACGCTTAAACACCGTTGAAAACTGATGTGTATTAAACGAACCAACCTCATAAGCAAAGTCTAAATAAACGGGAGGATACTCCTTTGTAACAACATTTACGGCACCACCCAATGCAGAACCACCAAACTTATATGGAACAATACCTTTATACACTTCGATGCGTTCAATCATGTTTGTTGGAATATCGTTCAGAGCAATAAAGTTATTTAGCTGTGACAATGGGGTTTCATCTACAAACATTCCCATTCTTTTTCCTTCCAAACCACGCACTGATATGCGCGAAGCACTGCCCATTCCGCCCGTATTTCGAACCGTAACACCAACCGTACGTGCGAGTACATCATTCATGTTTGAAGCTGTTCCCTGTAGCTGTTGCTGCCCTATGACAGAGACAGGCATAGCTGCTTCTTTAAGCTTACGCATCTCACTATGAGCCGTTACCGTAACTTCCTTCAGAACTTGCTCGGCTGACGTAAGTTGCACATCGTAACGCAGGCTGTCCTGTAACGTAACACTTTGTGTGTGTTCCTTATATCCTATACACTGGAAATTTAACTGGACACGCTGCCTACCCGACAAAACAAGACGATAAAATCCTTCATTATTGGTGACGGTACGGGCGTTTGTTCTGTCGGCTTTTATCAAAACTCCTACAAGTGGCTCACCTGTTTGAAAATCGGTTACCGTGCCATAAACAACAGCTTGTTGCGCCGAAACTGAAAGCGTAAAGAAAAACGATAGAATTGTTAGATAAAATTCTCTCTTTTGATTCAGTAATAACAATATTATTTTTTTAAATAATGATATATTTTTTTCTGTACTTTGAATATACATAAAGTGTTTATTGTTTGTACGGAAGAGGTCTTTTCAAATAGTTGTAACCGCTTGTAAACAATATGTTTTCATAAAGTTGACAAGACCCCTCAAACGTATAGTTTAAATTATAATGCAAAGGTAAAAAACACCTAAAAAGATAACAATACCTAAATATCAGTAAATCGGCCAATACCTTACATTAGGTATTCTGTCACTTTCTGCCTTATTTTCCATGACGTAATGCTGTAAACCCTATACCGTTCCTTGGTCGGAGGTCGGCATTTTCGTACTGCAGAGCATTAAAAGGCAGGCAGAACGGGCTTTCGTATAAAATATTTCAGTAACTTTATGCACTGAAGACAGGGGTGCTATTTTGCAGGCAGTAAGGCGCATACGCCATAGAGCAGCGGTAAAATTTGTACGAAACCCATGTTTTCAACGGCTAAAACTTGTTGAACTCACGCTAAATTTAAACGACGTATAAACATGAAAAGAGCGGTTATTATAGGTGCCAGCAGTGGCATTGGTTACGAGGTGGCACGGTTGTTGATTGCTCAAGGGTGGACAGTTGGTATGGCTGCACGACGTGTTGGGCCACTTGCCGAATTGCAAAACCATGCACCCGAGCGTGTGTTCACAGCACAAATTGACATGACAGCCGACGATGCCGATACCTCATTGTTGCAGCTTATAGAGCGCATGGGTGGCATTGACCTGTATTTTCACGCAGCAGGCATAGGCTGGACTAATATTACTTTGGAGGCCGACAAGGAAATGAAGACGATGCAAACCAACGCTGTGGGGTTCACGAGAATGGTGGGCGCGGCTTATCGTTATTTTGTGGCTAACGGCGGTGGACATATAGCTTGCATCACGTCTATTGCAGGAACGAAAGGCCTTGGCCCTGCTCCAAGCTACAGTGCTACGAAAGCCATGCAAAACACTTATTTGCAGGCTCTGGAACAATTAGCCAATGCTCAGAAGCTCAATATTCGGTTTACCGATATTCGTCCCGGCTTTGTCGATACGCCTTTGCTTACAGGCGAAAAGAAATATCCAATGCTGATGACGGCCGAAACGGTGGCTCGAAGCATCGTGAAAGCAATCAGAAAACGTAAGCATATTTGTGTTATTGATACACGTTGGTGCATATTAACTTTCGTGTGGAGCCTTATTCCGAATTGGATTTGGAGACGTTTGCGGCTGTTTTAAAGGCTGTTGCGTTTTTGCCTTGCGCACCTATTATGTTGTAAAAACATGCAAAGCAAGAGCCAAACATGGTGCTAAATCTGATTGAGGTCATAGAGGCACCATAGAACAACGCTGCGGCAGCCACCACACGTGCAACAACGCCTGCACCCAGCAGGCTGTTTTGCAAATTGCATACAGCCGTCAGATGTTATTTTTTAACCCATTTCCGGCCTCCCCTTACGTAAACGCCGGCCGGCAACTGCTGTATATCGCGACCCGCATAGCGGCCGTCGGTAGTGTAGACGGCATCGTGGGCAGCATGGGGTGCCGACAGTCGGCCGATGCCCGCAGGAAGTCCGACAATCTTCAAATTGTCGATATTCCAAAAGTATGCCAGCCCTTTGCCGCCCGTATCGTAGCAGTGGAAACGGATGCGCATGTTGTCGGACATGTGGCCCGACAGGTCAATGGTGAGCTTTACATACCTGCCACTCTGCGACTTCCCGTCGGCATCGAGCGGATAATCGGTCAGGCAGTTGAACAGTGTAGTCCATGTTGCCCCGCCGTCGCTGCTTACATCCACATTGTAGAACTGCGGATTGTTCGCCGGATTTTTGTTGGCAGCCGTTGTCCTTGACCAGAACTCGAGCGTCTTTCCCTTTGCAAAGACGGGCGAAACAAGCGTTTGTTCCTCGTGCACATCGTCCCAGGCTTCGATAAGTGTGGCCGCATGGGTGCCCTCGTATGAGCGGTAAAGGCCGCGGTTGGTTTGCAGCGTGCGGGTTAAATTCCAGCCGCGACTGTCGCTGTTTTGGACGGTCCAGCCGTTCGGGTTCGACGTATTCTCCCAATCTTCATACAGCACAACGCTCCCGTTTGTTTTCACGTTCTGCGTAATGCTGAGCGTAGCCGTTACCGAGGGATGGGCCTTGTCGGTAAACGTTACGACGGCCGTACGGGGCGCACCCGTTGTATTGTCGGTTTGTGCAGACAATACAAGCTGCGTGTCGCCGCTGTTACCTTCGGCAGCCGACAGCGTAAGCCATGCCGGAACACCCGATGCCTGCCACGCGCCGTCGGACGAAACGAGCACCGTTGCCCCGCTGCCGGCCCGGCCTCCGAGGTTTACAGCCGTCTGGCTAAGCACAATACGGTGGGCCGATGCCAGCAAATCGAAGGTCATTACAGGGCCTGCGGCCGATATGTTGGCGATGGCAAAATGGGCCTCTGTGCCGTCGCTGTAAAAGGGCCGGCGGGCTGCAGAGCCTCCGAAAGCGGTGCGGCCGTTGCCGGAACTGAACGCAGCCTCGCTGATATTACCGTCTGAAGTAGTTGTGCCGCCGGGACGGAAAATGTACTGTTCGTCCAGTCGCGTGGTGCCGTTGTAGGCCAGATTGCCGCCCGTAAGGTCGGGATTGATGCGGTAAATAATCAGTCCCGATTCGGGCAGACTGGCATCAAAGCCCTCCTTTTTGCGGTATTCTATCACAAAATATTCGCGCCGGCCTACGGGTTGAATCTTATAAGCCACGTTCTCGTCGGTGTTGCCGCCGATGGGATTAAGCGTATAGGTGCCGGGAGCAGAGATAGAAGGTATCGAGTCGAGCCAATGACAGTAACGCCATTTGGTATAGGCTGTCATGTGCTGTGCAACGGGTTGTATGTCCGACATCAGGTCCCACACACCCACAGGATTAAGTCCGTCTTTGGCGTTATGGTAAAGATCGTAGGTGCCTAAGTTGTGTGACATTTCGTGACAAAGCACGCCGGTATTCAGCGGTATTTTGGGATTGGCCGCCCCTAACCTGAAGCCGTTGCTCTCATCAAACACCATCAGGAAGCTCACTACGCGCTTGCCCTGAATGGAACCGCCCAGAATGTAGTTCTGACGCTGGGGCCAGAGCAGGTGCGTATTGCCTGTGGCCGAGGTGCCGCTAAGCACTATTGTAAGGTTGTCAACAATGCCGTCGTTGTTGGCATCAACCTGATAGCCGGCAGGAATATTCTGATCAAGATACTTCACTACCTCTTTGACCAGTCCGCTCCGGCGCGCCTCCATCACGGTTGCATTGCCTTTAGGGTAGCCCGTTGGGTTGACAGAGCTTTGCTCTTCATAGTATCCGCGTTCCATACGAGAGCGGAACGACATTACCCTGCTGCCGGCAGGGGCAGGGAAAAGGCGGCTTCCCCAGGTGAGTTTGCCGTAGGATGCCTGCGTAAAGTAATTGATGACGCTGTTATATCCGGGCAGGGTTGAATTGAACAGACTGTCGTAATGTTCGGCCGTATGGGTTTGGAACACGGCACCCGGGCCTGTTTCGGCCTCGTCGGCAAAGCGTACAAACACCACCGTATTGTTCAATACGGTATGACCCTGCACGGCGAAGGGAAAAACAAGACATGAAAGAACAAGAAAAAAAAGAGCATATTTTCGCATACTATACAATGTTGGGTGAAACGAATAATAACATGATTTCTGCAAAAATATTGAATTTTCTGCGTTTATGCAGTTTTACAAGGCCGCGCGTTTTGCATTTTTACTTTTATTTAATGTATTTGCAAGCACGCTGTTCAACATCAAAATTACAAAACATGAAGAAAACCTTACTTACGCTTGCTGCGCTTTTTGGCAGCATCCTTACGCTTTTGGCACAGAGCGGTAACCTGCCGGCCACGTTTAAAACAGGTTCGAAAGCCGGCAGGCTAACACTGGCATCGGCATCATTTCCCATGCCTGGCGTCGTAATTTTCCCCTGCTTTGCCTGTGATGATTGACCGAATCCCTCGTCTTTCTTTTTGTAAGCCCGCCCAACGAATGGGTGAAGGCCTGAAAGCCTTTGGTACGAGTACACGCGAAATCTACCGTTGTGCGTATGAAGAAAGCCTACCGTTACACGTATGAATAGAACCGTATTTCTAAATAATTCCAAAGAATAGAACCTATAGTTCCACCCTATGAAACCCACAGTTTCACCTTATGAAACTAACAGTTTCATCCTATGAAACCCATAGTTCCACCCTATGAAACTCACAGTTTCATCCTATGAAACCCATAGTTTCATACTTTGGAACCCACGGTTTCATACTTTGAAACTCATAGTTCCATACTTTAAAACTCACAGTTTCATGCTTTGAAACTTAACAGATAACCGTATTTAATTGTTTTTTCCTGCTTCACCCCATGGCTTCCCTCTAATCGCATACAGCTTCGCCAGCTGCAAGCGAATTGCACCAGCGACAACAAAAGCCCCGCCAGCTGCTTGCTGACGGGGCTTGAACATACAGCTCTCTTTTATTCGGGAGCTGTAAACTTACGTGTTTTTATCATTCTGCCACGGAACGCACCGTGAAGCCAGCCCGCCCGTTCTGCCCGGCGAGCCTCAAAATCAGCCCGCCTGCCGCGGGCGGTCAGGCGCATACGTACGACTTTAAAATTTCTCACGCATGGGGCGAAAAATTCTCACACGTCGCAGCAAAATTTCTCACACGTGAAAAATATTTTTCTCACACGTTCCCCGTAAATTTCTCACACGTTGGAAATTTTCTTCCAACCCGTGAGAAATTCCGGGGGCTTGCGTGAGCCTTGTTTTTTCTGCTTTCTGCGGGATAATTCCCCTGCCGTGCCATCCAAACCAGCCAACGGTTTTTCAGTACGCCTGCCGGTTTGATTGACGCTGGCGAAAACATACAAATATCTGTTTGTAGCTTATTCACGGTTCTATCTGCAGCTTTCAAATCTCCCCTCGGCAGTCTGCCGAGGGGGAACTGAATGCTTCTTTCTTATTTATCCGGGAACCGCAAAACCAATCGCAGATATTTCCGTCCGAACTATCATATTATTCGGCTACGGGGCGTACA
The DNA here is from genome assembly GCA_938018155.1 of uncultured Prevotella sp. GTDB lineage: Bacteria > Bacteroidota > Bacteroidia > Bacteroidales > Bacteroidaceae > Prevotella. The sequence continues at coordinate 2,575 of CALIIG010000255.1, read as the reverse complement.
GAGTAGCCGGCAGCCATGACATAGTTATCGGTCCACAACGGTCTTATTTCCGCCGAGGAGAAGAACATACATGAATTAGAAATTAGTGCGTTATGAGGAGCAGCAGAACAATATACTCCATATGCCCCATCAGAAAAATACAGTGTACCGTTATGTTGAAAGCGATAATTTGCCGTAGGGAAATAGAGGGTGGCATCAGGATTGGTTATCTTGTTGTTGAAATCCCAGCCATAGTTCCAGGCTCCACTTGCATTAATCTGCGATGGCGAAGTGGTGTTGACACCTGTGGTGGAGAAACCTGTGAAGGCATTTGAGGCGGGTATGTGGAAGCCTGCGGGACAGGGGTCGTAGATGGTCTTCACGACAGCGTTGTCGTTGAATCCGAATGTAGTGTTGTCCATTGACCAGGGATTGAACTTGAGGTTGGTGGCCCAGCCACTCCAAGTGCCGTAGAACGTCTCGGGGTGCAGGATGAAATTCTGAAAGGACATGCCGCCACTACTAGTATAAGCGTTCCAGGAACCCTGAGCAGGTGCGTCTATGCCAGGGAAGGCGTCCTTGCGGCCCCACTGGAAGAATGCGCCATATCCATGACGCACGCTGCCCGGGTTCTGCGTGATGGTAATATAGCCCGTCTGCTTACTGCCACCGTTGGCGATTTCCTGTTCAACTTTGATCTTTACCTTGCGGGGGACAGAATAGCTTGTACCTTGCCATGAGTCGTATTTCCATCCGAGGTTTTCCTTAGTAAATTTGTAAACATGGTTGGTAGCATTTGTACAAGCAATGGTATTGAGTACATCCTGCGGAGCAAACCACAGATGCCATGACCAAACTACGGTGCCGCCCTTGGTAACGGCTACAACGGCGTTGCCAGTCTTAATGTCGCTTGCCTTTACCTCAAATTCGAGGAAGCCGTCGCCGCTGGCATCGTGGGTGATGGCAGCAGAACCGGTTGCAAGATGAACGAGGTTTGTTTCGTCGGCCCATACAATCTTTGCGCCGTCAACGCCATTGTTGGCACCGCTGTTTGTCTTTTCTATCCAGGGGTCGGTGATAGCGGCACCAGCATGATCCTGGAATGTGCTCAAGATATAGGGACCCGTGTTGGAAGTTTTGTAGGCGTGGCTGTTGGTTGAGCCGTTCTTGATGGCGTTACCGTAAACCAAAGGTATCTTGTAGTAGCCCGGGGCAGAAATAACGTAGCAGTTGGCGGTGTTGCGGGCTTCGCTTCCGCCTTTAGTTGAGAGATCATAATAGTTACCTGCAGAGCCTTTGGCTGTGGCGGTCTTCAATGCGTTGTTGCGCTCGGCGAGCTTGTCGACAAGGGTGGCTGCCTGCACGGTGGCTGCGCCGCCCTCGGCTGTTGTTCCACCGCCGCCATTGGCCTTGGGCAGGGCATCGAGCCATGCGGGCTTGGTATCGCTAAGTGCCGACCAGTTGGCACCGCCGTCGGTGCTCTCCTGATAGCCTACGACCTTCCATTTCACGGGCTGCAGTGTGCCGCCCGACTGGCGGTAGCTCTGGATGGTGTAGTTGCCGGCTGCAGTCTGGTTGTAGGCTGCGGGTGTTGTGGGGCCGACGACGTTCAGCACGTAGCTCCAGTCGGACGTGTTCTGCGACAGGGCGTAGGTCTTCGTCGTGCCGGGCTTCCATGTGCCTGTGAGCGTGGCGGTAATGGCGGGAGTGGCACTGCCGTTAAAGTAAACCTTTACCTGAACGCCTGCGCCCGTCAGCGTCTGCGGAAGCATGTAGAACGTGCCGTTGTCGGTACCCTTGCCCACGATAACGTTGTTCACGGCGTCGGAGGTGCTGAAGCTGAGTCCGCTGAGCGTAAAGGTGGCGGGAGCCGAAGGTGTGCCCCACGTTCCGGCTGCGCCTGCCGTGGTGGGAAGCGTGTAGCGCGCCTTGCTCTTCGCTCCGACTATCTCAATCTTCGTGATGGTCTTGTTCCACGACAGATTCTGGCCTACCTTGAAGCGCACGGCCGTCAGGGCGTGATGGAACTTGAGGTTGGTTGTCGGAGCGGCGAAGCGCGTGCTGTACTGCACCGTGCCCGAGAAGGCCGTCATGAAGTCGGTCTGCTTCGTTACGTCGGGGTCGACCTCAAAGTCGACATAGGGCGTTGACGTGTAGCTTTCGGGCGAGAGCGTCAGCTTCGTGTAGTCGGCCGGACGCGGATATACGGCGTAGAATTTGCCGAAAGGCTGTGCCCATCGCCATGGAACGGCGTTGACAAGCGTTCCGTCGCCCTTCGTCTCCTTGTCGTAGAACCACGGGGTGTTGGTGATGGTGGCTGCCGTTGCGCCGCGGTAGCCGATGGTGGTGAACTTGTCGGGCGCGGTGAATGTTGCCTTGATGTTGGCGCGCGTGGCTGCGGGAGCGTGCAGGGCGTTGTTGTCGATGCCCGCGGTGGTTGTCTCAATGAGGCAGGCTCCGCTCATGCCCTGTGCGTCAATCTTCTGCGAGGGCAGGTCGGCGGGGGTGAGGCCCTGAAGGGCCAGTTCGTTGGTGAACGAGGCGCGCGTTACGGGCATGCCCTTGGCTGCGGCCTGCGCGTTGTCCTGTGCCTGCG
>CALIIG010000254.1 GCA_938018155.1 uncultured Prevotella sp. | reverse complement strand
CATACTGCGGGCCTTACGTACGCCTGTTTCGTTTTCTGTTCTGTTTTCTTCATATGTTTGTTGTTTTTGCGCCCCGCTCCATGTTTCCTGAAAACGCGAGGAAGACGTGTTGCGCGGGGCAGGTTAAATGTTTTATGTTGCGGATTGCCCGGGGACAGCGGCGTGCCGTTGCCACTCCGGCAGCCTGACTGCCGGTCAGGGTTCGGGCGTGACGCCGGGCTCCGGTTTCTTCTCCGGTTTCTTCTTGTCTACGGCGCGCCATTCCTCCCAGTCAACCTCCACGTCGGACAGGGCGCGGGTGGCAATGCGGCTGCCCGATGCGCGGCGGAAATGGGTTTCGGGCGTGAAGCGGACGCGGACGCCCGTAATCTGGGCGGCAGATACCTTTTCGGGCTTCTCGACGCCGTTCTTCGACGATGTGGCCGTGAAGTAGAACGAGCCGATGCCGTCGAGCTTCACCGAGCGGCCCTGTGCCATATAGTCGCCCATCACGCCGCTGAGGGCGGTGAGCACGGCGGCAACGTCGGCCGGACTTACCGTTGATTCGGCTGCGATTCGTTTCGCAACCTGATCCGTCGTTACGGGCTTGCCTGCAAGCACCGACTGCGGATACCACTTGTTGTTAATCTTCTTCAATACTTTTTTATAGAAAGCCATAAGCTAAAAGTTTTGTTCCTGCAGGGGCGGACGGGAGGCGTGAATGACAAGTATGGGACTTCTCGCGCACAAGTATAGGACTTGTTGCGCACAAGTATAGGACTTGTTGTGAACAAGTATAGGACTTGTTGGGCACGGGAGTAAGACCCGTCAGGCACGGAAGCAGGACCCGTCAGGCTTCCTTTCCGGCATCCTCCGCAGGAGGGTTGAACATTAATGTTAAACAGCATAGCCGGTACACCCGATTGGTGACTGCCTCTTCGCAAGAGGTGTGCGGCGGAAAGGAAAAAGCACCGTATGGCCAATGGAGAAAGGGATACCCGGCAGTCGGTTTGCTCTGGTATTGAGACGGTTAGGAAATATTTCCGGTAAAAATGCTTGCCGTATTCTCTTAAAATACCTATCTTTGCAGCCGATAACACAAAGCCGCACACCTCTTGCGAAGAGGCAGTGTTATCAGACTGTCCAGCAACTTTTTATTTGCATCTGCCACACGGTTGTCGTTGATTTCACCGATATAGACGAGCGTGGTCTGCGTGCTCGTATGGCCGAGGGCCTTCGATATGACGGGCAGGCTGACGTTGGCGGCGTAGGCGAGGCTCGCCCATGTGTGGCGGGCGGTATACGACGTGAGCGGGGTGCCGATGCCGGCCCGCGAGGCCAGCCGCTTCAGCTGACGGTTGTACCAGCCGAGGGCCGAGGAATAGCTTCGCATATTTCCATCTTTTGACAGAACGGGGAAAAGATAGTCGGACGTGCCGCCGGCATAGCGGTTGATGATGGCCCGGAGGTTCGACTCAATCCTCACGCTGACGGGACGGCGCGTCTTCCGGCGGCAGTACGTAATGGTGCCGTCTCTGACCTGGCGGCGGCGCAGATGCACCATGTCGGCAAACGGCATGCCCATGGCGCAGAATGAGAAGAGAAACAGGTCGCGTGCAAGGCCAGCCGCCCCTCCCGAATCAGCATCAGTCTGCAGCAGCTTCGTGAGTTCGGCCCTTGTGAGGCTGCGCTTCGCCGTGCGCACATTGCCCGTGAAGGCACCGTCGAAGGGATGGCGGTTCCTTATCCGCCGTGCAGCCGCCACCTTATTATATATGGCACGCAGCGAGCGAATGTAGCACGACGAGGTGTTGGGGCACACTCCGCGGCTGTGCAGCCACCGTTCGTAGCGGGCTACCGTGAGGCGGTCGATGCCCGACAGCGGCACGTCGCTCCCGCCACAGAAGCGGACAAACGAACGCACCGCCGTAAGATAGTTTGCGGCGGTGGACGGCCCCACACTCCGAGAGGCGGAGGGGAGGACGGAGGAGAAGGTGGGAGGGATGCCCTGCCCTTTCGTCCCTGCCATCTTTGCCCGAGACACTACGGCAGCAGTTCTCCGCCGCCTGTCTTTACCACTGAAAAACGAAAAGATACTGAAATGCATAAGTCTGAATTTAGAATACCAACTGTAATGATAGCTTATTTTACACTTATCAAAGCGTGTATGAAAGAAAAGTATTCTGACCGGTGTGGAGATATTCCTTCCTGCTGACACATTTGCATTCCGTCGATTGGGCGAGGGATAAATCGTAAGGTGGTTTCCTTGCTATTGTTGGCGTTTCTTCGTAACTTTGCCTTGTAAACGGGGCTTCACGCTTGATATTCCATGGCGCAAACAGCACGAGCAATGAATATTATAAAAGTTGACAGCCACACACGGCTAAACGAAACGGCCTGTGTGGCAACCATAGGCTTCTTCGACGGCGTGCACCGCGGGCACCGGTTCCTTATCAGCCAGGTGCGCGAGCAGGCCATGGCGGAGGGACGGGAGGCTATGGTCATCACCTTTGACCGCCATCCGCGGCAGGTTCTGCAGGACAATTATCAGCCTGCATTGCTTACAACTACCGATGAGAAGCTGCAACTGCTGGAAGAAACGGGCATCGACACAGTGGCCGTGCTGCATTTTGACCAGGTAATGGCCCGGCTGTCGGCCCGCGATTTTATGGAACAGGTGCTGCTCGGCAGGCTCAACGTGCGCACGCTGGTGACAGGCTACGACAACCGTTTCGGCCGCGGGCGCACTGAAAATTTCAATGATTACGTGCGCTATGGACAGGAATTGGGCATCCGCGTCGTCCAAAGCGAGGCCTTTATGCCGGGCGGAGAGCACGTCAGCTCATCTCTCGTCAGGTCGGCCCTGCGACGTGGCAACATTGCCCATGCCACCCGATGTCTGGGTCGGCCCTACGTGCTGACGGGGCGTGTTGTGAGCGGTCATCAGGAGGGAAGGAAGTTAGGGTTCCCCACGGCCAACATGGACGTGTCGGCTTCAGCCTGTATGGTGCCTGCCAACGGCGTGTATGCGGTGAAGGCCGGCATTGTAAACAACGGTTGTAAAGAGGCTTCTCAAACGGTGTTTGAAGGCATGATGAACATCGGTATGCGCCCTACGTTTAACGGACATGAGCGTACGCTCGAGGTGAATCTGTTTAACTTTGATGGTAATCTTTATGGCAGCGAACTTTCGGTAGCTTTTATTCATCGTATTCGTATGGAGCAACGCTTCGACAATGCCGACATGCTTGCCGCGCAACTCAGGCGCGATGAGGCCGAAATCAAGAAACTTTTTGAACAAGATAAAGCAAATGAATAAAAACCTTCGTGCACTTTTAGATGTCGTTTTCTACGTTGTTGTGTTCTTTTTAATACAACTGTTCTTTATCTATTTTGTACAGTTTGTTGGTGCCTATATGGAGGGAAATTCGCTTCATACGGCACTGCTGTATTTAAAAGAAGCCCCCCAACTTACAGGAAAAATGCTGGCAACGGTGAGCATTCTCTTCGGTGTATTCAGCATTTGCTGGTTTGTATGGCGCAGGTGGACGCCCGTTTCGCGCCACTGGATAGGCGGTAAGCCGTGGTTTGTACTGTTTTGGGTGGCAGCAGCGGCGTTGGGTTCTATTCTGCCTTCCGAGTGGGTTATCGAGCAAATACAATATACCATGCCCAAGGCTGTGGAACAACTGTTCGAAGATATTATGCGCGAACCGCTGGGTTATATCGCTATCGGGCTTGTAACGGCGGTGTCCGAGGAGGTGGTTTTCCGCGGAGCCGTGCTGCGGCGACTGCTGGGCGTGAGCGGCAAACGGTGGCACTGGGTGGCCATTATCGCCTCTGCGCTGATATTCGGAGCCGTGCACGGCAACGTCCCGCAGTTTGTACACGGTGCGCTGATGGGGCTGATGCTGGGCTGGATGTATTACAGAACGCGGTCGGTTATTCCGGGCATTGTGTTCCATTGCGTCAATAACACGGTGGCTTATATCATGTTTAACCTCATGCCACAGATGAACGACGGCAAGCTTATCGACCTTTTCCATGGCAACGAACGCCTGATGTGGATGGGGCTGCTGTGCTCAGTGCTCATCTTCCTGCCCGCATTGTTCCAGCTAAACCTGCGTTTAAAGCGGGGAGAATAACCGTTTCCCGCTCGTTAAAATAAAGGAATTTCCCAATCCTTTAATTCTTTATTTTAGTTGGGTGCGTTTTTAATTTTAGTTGGGTGCGTTGGTATTGTCTTAACTCCACGTTGGTATTGTCTTAACTCCATTAACTCCTTAACTCCTGACTCCCAAAAGAAATTCTCCTGACTACTAAAAGAAATCCTCCTGTTTACTAAATAAAATACCCCGCCAGAAGATGTTCTGGCGGGGTATTTTCTATTCTTTTTGCTAATCAGCATACAACAATGCTGATGCAACTATTGTCGTTTTATTCAATATCGTTGTTGTTATCGAGCTCTGTTGAGAAGTCTTTCGGCTCGTCCTGCTGTTCATTTTCATGGTGCTCAAAACGACGGGGGCGATACTCTCCGCGCTCTTCGCGGTGGTCGTCACGACGCGGACGGTCTCCCTCACGGCGCGGACGGCGGTCACCTTCACGCCTTGGGCGACGCTCACGCTCTACATAACCCTCGGGCTTTTCGAGCAGAACACGGTGTGATAACTTGTATTTGCCGGTCTTTCCATCTATTTCAAGCAACTTCACATCAATGTGGTCGCCTTCCTTTATGCCTGCATCCTCTACGCTTTCGAGGCGTCTCCATTCTATCTCAGAGATATGGAGCAATCCCTCCTTGCCTGGAAGAATCTCAACAAAACAGCCATAAGGCATGATGCTTTTGACAACACCGTCGTATGTTTCGCCCACTTCGGGCAGAGCCACAATGCCTTTTATCTTAGCCAGAGCGGCGTCGATGCTCTCCTTGTTGGGAGCCGAAACCTGTACATGACCCTTACCGTCGGCCTCGTCAATGGTGATAGTGGCACCCGTATCTTCCTGCATTTGCTGGATAATCTTTCCACCCGGGCCAATGACAGCACCGATAAACTCCTTCGGTATGTCAATACTTACGATGCGTGGAACCTGCGGTTTCATCTCCTTGCGAGGCTCAGAGATGGTCTTCATCATCTCATTCATGATATGTTCACGACCTGCCTTGGCCTGCATAAGAGCCTTTTCGATGATATCAAACGACAGTCCGTCACACTTAATATCCATTTGTGTAGCGGTCAACCCGTCCTTAGTACCGGTGGTTTTAAAGTCCATGTCACCGAGATGGTCCTCATCTCCGAGGATGTCGCTTAAGATAGCGTACTTGTCTTCTCCCGGATTCTTGATCAATCCCATGGCTATTCCCGATACCGGCTTTTTGACAGGTACACCCGCATCCATCAGAGCGAGCGTTCCTCCACATACGCTGGCCATTGAAGAAGAACCGTTAGACTCGAGAATATCGCTCACAACGCGAACGGTATAAGGGAAGTCTGCGGGAATCTGTCCCTTTAAAGCGCGCCATGCTAAGTGGCCATGACCAATCTCACGACGGCCTACACCGCGCTGCGATTTGGCCTCGCCGGTAGAGAATGGCGGGAAATTGTAGTGGAGAAGGAACTTTTGATAGCCTCTGTTTACAGCACCGTCAACGAGCTTTTCGTCCATCTTTGTACCGAGGGTACATGTTGCAAGCGACATGGTTTCGCCGCGCTGGAAGATAGCTGAGCCGTGAGGCATGGGAAGAGGAGACACTTCTGACCAGATAGGACGGATGTCAACGGTCTGCCTTCCGTCCATACGGACGCCCTCATCCAATATGCAACGGCGCATGGCGTCGCGCATAACGTCGCCGTAATAACGGCCTGCTTCAGCGTGCTTTTCTTCGAGTTCTTCTTCCGAAAGCTCTGTATGGGCAGCGTCATACTTCTCTAAGAAGTCGGCCAATACCTTGTCAAAAGCATCGTTACGCTCTTGTTTCGGCAGAGCCTTACGATTGATTTCGTAAACCGGATTATACAGTTCGGCGTGGATTTGCTTACGTAAATCCTCGTCGTTTATTTCGTCATTGTATTCGCGTTTCTTGTCTGTTCCCAGTTCCTTTGCAAGCTCATCCTGCAGTTCGCACATCGGGATGATGGCCTCCTGCGCGGCTTTAAGTGCTCCGATAAGGTCCTGTTCTGACACCTCGCTCATCTCACCTTCAACCATCATCAGGTTATCTTTCGTGCAGCCTACCATGATATCGAGGTCCGATTCCTCCATTTGTTCAAAGGTTGGATTGATGACATATTCGCCGTTTATGCGGGCAACGCGACACTCTGATATTGTATGTTCGAAAGGAATCGTAGAGCAAGCCATTGCGGCAGAAGCGGCAAAGCCGGCCAATGCGTCCGGCTGGTCAACGCCGTCTGAGGACAGAAGCATGATCTGTACGAAAACTTCGCTATGATAATCTGATGGGAACAACGGGCGAAGAGCACGGTCGACAAGACGCGATGTGAGGATTTCTTCGTCACTTGCCTTACCTTCGCGCTTGGTAAAACCTCCGGGAAAACGACCCGTTGCATAGTACTTCTCTCTGTAATCAACAGTTACCGGCATGAAATCGGTACCTGGAACAGCTTCCTTGGCTGCGGTAACAGTGGCTAAAAGTACCGTGTTGTTCATACGAAGAACCACTGCACCGTCGGCCTGTTTGGCAACCTTTCCTGTCTCAATCGTAATGGTTCTTCCATCAGGCAACAGGACAGATTTTGTAATTACGTTCATCTAAATCTTAAAAAATTATTGTTTTGACTTACATCTTAAATATAGAAATCGGGGCAAAGTTACCTATTAAAAATGAGAGATAAGAAGAAAACATATATATTTTTTGTTTTTTTACTGATTAACTGTATCTTTGCAATCATCAAAAGAAATCATATTGAAATGAAAATACCACGCTTATTCTCTCTATGGGCCATCATGATGGCTGTGCTTTTTCTGGCTTCCTGTACGGGAAAAAAGTTTCATTTGTCAGGAAATATCAGCAATGCAAATGACTCTTTACTGTATTTTGAGAACATGAGTCTGAACGGACCGGTTACCGTCGACTCCGTAAAGCTCGGCGAAGACGGTTCGTTTTCGTTCGATGAAGACGCTCCCGGGAATCCCGAATTTTACCGTCTTCGCATCGCGAATCAGATTATAAACATTGCCGTTGATTCCACAGAGCATATCACCGTAAAGGCTTCTTATCCAACAATGTCGTCGCAATACGACGTACAAGGCTCTAACGAATGCTCGAAAATTAAGGAATTAGCACTCATGCAAATGAACCTCCAGAGCCAGATTAATGCACTGGCAAGCAATCCGAATGTGCCGTATCAGGCCGAAGGCGACAGCATACAGCATTTGCTTAACGCCTACAAAAACACGGTAAAAATGCAGTACATCTTTAAGGAGCCCATGCGTGCCTATGCCTATTATGCGCTGTTCCAGACCGTTTACGTGGGCAACCAGACGGCCCTTATCTTCGATCCGAGGAGCAAAAAAGAGGATGTTCAGGTGTTCGCGGCAGTGGCGACGAGCTGGGATACCTATTATCCGGGGTCGGAACGTGGCAAAAATTTGCACAACATCGCTATTGAAGGCTTAAAGAATATCCGCATTATCCAGGCCGAAAACAATCAGACTATCGATACCAGCAAGGTGAATACGTCGGGCATTATCGAAATAGCCTTGCCGGATAACAAGGGTAATGTGCGCAAGTTAACGAGCCTGAAAGGCAAGGTTGTACTGCTCGATTTCCACGTATTTGCATCGCAAGGCAGTACGGCGCGCATCATGAAGCTGCGCGAAATATACAATAAATACCACGCCCGCGGACTGGAAATTTATCAGGTCAGCCTCGATCCCGACGAGCATTTCTGGAAGGAAAGCGTAGCGGCTCTGCCGTGGATATGCGTTCACGACGCCGATGGTGCCAACTCTTCATACGCTGCACAGTATAATGTTCAGACGGTACCCACTTTCTTCCTCATCGATCGTCAGAATGTTTTACAAAAGCGTGACGCACAAATCAGCGACTTAGACGCTGCCATTAACAGCATGCTCTAAGGCCTCATCTTGAATAAACACAAGGCAACTATTGCCTGTAAACCGGCTGAAGACATCAGAAAACAACAAATCATAAAGACAAGTCACACCATCATTGTGACTTGTCCTTTTTCTTTTCATCATGCACCCGTTAAATCATTTCACCCATTGCCCTGCGTGTGGCAGCAGTAATTTCAATATCAACGATGCCAAAAGCAAGCACTGTACCGATTGCGGCTTTGTTTATTACCTCAATCCAAGCGCAGCCACAGCGGCCTTTATCCTGAGCGAACACCATGAGCTGCTTGTCGTTGTACGCAAGCAAGAGCCTGCCAAAGGCACGTACGACCTGCCCGGCGGCTTCAGCGACATGGACGAAACAGCCGAGCAAGGCATAGCGCGTGAGGTGAAAGAGGAGACCAACCTCGATGTTACCGATGTGCAATACCTCTTCAGCCGGCCGAACATCTATCCCTATTCGGGTTTCGACGTGCACACGCTCGACTTGTTTTTCCTATGCCGTGTTACCTCTTACCAACAGGCAAAAGCCAACGACGATGCTGCGAACCTCTTGTGGATACCGCTTAATAAGGTTAACCCCGAGTGCTTTGGGCTGACCTCTATCAGGCTTGGAGTCAGCAAATTTTTGTCTTTACACCAACACCTTGTTTAATATTGATGTTGCCAATCGCTCACAACATCTTGTTCCTATTGTCGTCTTCGCAACACCTTATGGCTTAACCAGGCTCTCACCGGCTCGTCACTCAGGTTGGGAGGGCAAGATTAACGAAATAAGTTGGCTTCGCATGGGTTTTACACTTTCATTTGATTTGATTCACACGGATGGAATAAAATTTCTACGAAAAAGAGATAATACTCATACCAATATACTATGAAATAATATGACAAACGCCCTTCTGTGGCTGCGATATTTGCACGTAAGTAACCTGTTGGCTGCAAATACGCCCGAAATGAACAGCTTTGCCATGTTGCTGACACACAACAAGTTACGTGTGTTTTCACAAAAAACAAACCCCTTTTTCATCCATTTTCCAACGTCTTCACGGCGTAAAGGCAGACACAAATGCATATAAAACCAGGTGAGAAGCTGGCCTAAAAAACATTTTTTGCAGCACCAAATCTATGCTTTTCCTTTCTTTTCAGTGCCCCTTTACGGCACAATTAACTCACCATTACGCCGTAAACGCACGCCGATTACGCCGTAAACGCAACGCCATTACGCCGTAAACGCAACGCCATTACGCCGTAAACGCAACACAATAGTGGCGTAAAGGGCAAAAAAGGCCTCAACGAAGGGAAAACATCTGCAACACGGCTAATCAAAACCACATCGATATGGCTTTACATACATACCATTATTCTAAAACAACTATGATTTTAACCTTGAAAATTCAGAATTGTTTTTACAAATAACGACCTTGCAAACTTGTCATCCGACAAAAGGAAAAGGCGTTTAAAAAGGCAGGAAAAACCATACCCAGACTGAAAAATCATCGGCCATCAACGATATTTGCGCTATTTTATTTAATTTTGCAACTATCAACAGGCAAGCGTTTTGAAGACAGATAACTATACTTTTCTCACCCGGGGTCCGATACCAAAGGTCATCGGTACTATGGCTGTACCCACCATAATCAGCATGCTCATTACGAGCCTTTACAACATAGCCGACACGTTTTTTGTGGGTCATATCAACACCCAGTCGACGGCAGCCATCGGCATTACTTTCACAGCCATGTTCCTGATGCAGGCTATCGGTTTCTTCTTTGGGCACGGAAGCGGCAACTATATTTCGCGCGAACTGGGTGCAAAACGTCACGACAATGCGCGCAACATGGCGTCGCTGGGGTTCTTTTCCTGCTTTTTTTCGGGCTGTATAGTTTGTATTGCCGGACTGCTACTGCTGCGCCCCATAGCCGTTGCTCTGGGCAGCACCCCCACTATCCTGCCTTATACCGAGCACTATATAGGCATCATCTTCCTCGGTGCGCCCTTTTTTATGAGCTCGTTAACATTGAATAACCAGCTCCGTTTGCAGGGAAACGCACGCTATGCCATGGTAGGCATCGTGGCCGGAGCCTTATTAAACGTTGTGTTAGACCCGCTGTTGATATTCACCGCCGGCATGGGCATTACGGGAGCAGCCCTTGCAACCGTCATCGGACAAGTGGTAAGTTTTTGCATTCTCTTCGCCATGACTTACCATGCAGGCAATATTCCTATCCGCTGGTCGAGCTTTAAATTCAGCCTCAACGGTTTTAAGGAAATATTTTATGGAGGTTCTCCCTCGTTCTCAAGGCAGGGACTGGAAGCCATCTCAACCATGCTGCTGAACCTTGCAGCGGCTAATTTTGGCGACGCTGCTATTGCAGGCATGTCGGTTGTAAACCGTGTCTGCATGCTTATCATGGCTGTTATCATCGGGCTGGGACAGGGATTTCAGCCCGTTTGCGGCTTTTGCTACGGTGCTCACCTGTATAAACGGCTTAAAGATGGGTTTGGGTTTACGGTACGTTTAGGCACAATCTTTCTGCTTGTCTGTACGTTAGCGGGATTCGCTTTCACTCCCGGCATTATTGCCATATTCCGTAACGACCCCGAGGTTATTGCCATAGGGGGTACGGCTTTGCGCTGGCAGCTGGCTACCCTGCCCTTTGGAGCCACCATCATGATTAGCAATATGATGATGCAAACTTGCCGTAAACCGTGGCGTGCCAATCTGCTTGCCGCCGCCCGCAGAGGCATTTTCTTCATACCTCTTGTCATTATTCTTCCGAGATATTTCGGTCTGCAGGGTGTAGAAATGTGCCAGGCGTGGAGCGATACGCTCGCTTTCGTTACCACTGTATGGGTAATGCACGGGGCATTTATTGAGTTTTCGCACGAAGAAGCTGCCTTGCAGCAGACTGAAATAAACCAATAGGACTTTTATTTTTCTGCATTATTCCATTACATCAACACCAATGAACAACTTGCTTTCACCTGAAAAAACAGCTCTTCTGCATCGTCTGGCCGATACCTACGAAACGGCATCGTTCATCAATGGTGACCCTTCGTATTTCATGCATCAGGTGAAAGGCGGGCTGAATCAGGAAGCAATGGCCTGGACAGCTTCTGTTCTGAGCTATGGAAACCGCAAGCAATTTATGCCCCGAATACAGCAGTTGCTCAACCTGAGCGATGGCGAGCCCTATCAATGGATATGCAATGGCAGATACAAAGAAGTGTTTCCTAACGACGACAGCTGCTTTTATCGATTGCATTCACATCATGCCTTTACCCTTTTTCTGCAAGCCACGCAAAAGCTTTTTAACGAATTTGGGAGCTTAAAAAATTATATTCGTGTATCAAAAGCGTGCACGGGGCTTGAGGCTGTCAGCCTATTGTGCCAATGGTATCATATGTATAAGCTCGACGGTTTAGTGCCTAAAAATACCACATCGTGTTGTAAACGCGTGTGTATGATGATGCGGTGGATGGTGCGTGACGGCAGCCCCGTTGACCTTGGACTATGGAACGGCCTTGTGGATAAGCGCACATTAATCTTTCCTATGGACACACACGTGGTGAGTACAGCCATAAAACTCGGCCTCATCACGTCGAAATCGGCCACTATGTCGGCTGCAATCCGACTTACAAATGTGCTTCGTGAGGCGTTCCCTACAGACCCGTTGAAAGCCGATTTTGCCCTCTTCGGTGCAGGGATAGCCCGTAAACTTGATTGAACCGGAACGAAAAAAAGGCCGCTTACGCGGGCTTTAGCTCTGTGTTTTTTACTAACTTTGCATGTTATAACATCTAAAACAAGATCTCATTAGCCATGGTGCTTAACTATATTTGGGTGGCCTTCTTCGTAATTGGCTTCGTCGTTGCATTGATAAAACTGGTGTTTTTAGGCGACACATCGGTGTTTCCGGCCATGATGGATTCCACATTCACCTCGTCAAAATCGGCTTTTGAAATTTCCATTGGCCTTACGGGTGTGCTGGCTTTGTGGCTGGGCATCATGAAAATAGGCGAAAAAGCCGGTCTTATTAATGCGTTGGCACGTATGCTTTCTCCTGTTTTTACGCGCCTTTTCCCTGATATTCCGAAGAACCATCCGGCCATGGGGTCGATATTTATGAACATAGCCGCTAACATGTTAGGCTTGGATAATGCGGCCACACCGCTGGGATTGAAGGCTATGTCGCAGCTTCAGGAACTCAATCCACGAAAGGATACGGCAACCAATCCGATGATTATGTTCCTTGTTCTCAATACATCCGGCCTGACCATTATACCGGTAAGCATCATGAATTACCGCGCGCAGATGGGAGCTGCACACCCTACTGATGTATTCATTCCAATTCTTATTGCTACGTTTATAGCCTCTTTGGTAGGCGTTATTGTGACGTCGTTATTTCAGCATGTCAACCTTTTGAACCGCACATTAATACTTGCTTTGGGCGGTATGTGCGCGATATGTGCAGGCATTGTCTGGGGATTTATGCAGCTTGATGCGGCTGCAATGAACACGGTAAGCATATCCATTGCAGCCGTTTTGCTCATGACCATCATCACAGGCTTTATGATTGCCGGTATCATGAAGAAGATAAATGTGTACGATACTTTCACCGAAGGGGCTAAAGATGGCTTTACAACAGCCGTCCGTATTATACCATATCTCGTGGCTTTCCTCGTAGCCATCGCTATTTTCCGTGCTTCAGGTGCAATGGACGGACTGATAACTGGCATAAAATATTTCGTTAATTGGATAGGTGCAGACACTAAATGGGTTGACGCTATGCCCACAGCGTTGATGAAACCGCTCTCAGGGAGCGGAGCAAGAGGCATGATGCTCGATGAGATGACGCAATTCGGAGCCGACTCTTTCGTCGGCCGATTGAGCTGTTTATTTCAGGGTTCCACCGACACGACATTCTACATCCTTGCCGTTTACTTTGGTTCGGTAAGCATAAAATATACTCGTTATGCCGTTACATGCGGCTTAATTGCCGATGTTGCCGGTGCTATTGCTGCGGTATTTATATGCTATATGTTCTTTTAAAGGTAAAAAAGTAAAGAATTAAAAAAGTAAAACAAAGGCCAACAGGCCTTTTAAAGATATGGCATAGCTGTGAAAAAGTTAAGACTTATCACTGAAAGAAGCCAACGAAACCTTTTATTGGCTCGAGCTTTTAAAGGAGGCTGACATCATTAAAGCAAAGGAATTTGATTCTCTTTCTAATGATTTAAAGACAATTATTGGCACTACTGTCAATATCATTAATAAAGTTAAAGAAAACGACAAGACAATAATCACACAGATAGAAAGTAGGGAATAGAAGATGATAATACCATCAAAGGAGTTTGATTCTTTTACTTTTTTACCTTTTTACCTTTTTACTTTTCAACCGTGTCCAACTTAAAATCACTTCTAAAAGACACTGCAATATACGGGATTAGCTCCATTGCAGGCCGTTTTGTCAACTATTTATTGGTACCCATTGAGGCTTATGCCTGGCTCTCTGACGGAGGACAATATGGTATTATAACCAATATCTATTCGTATATAGGCATATTAATCATTCTCCTTACGTTTGGTATGGAGACCACTTTCTTCCGTTTTGCAAGCAAAGAAGGTGAGAATCCGCGTATGGTTTATTCTACAGCGTTACGCATGGTGGGCACTGTGGCATTGGGTTTTGCGCTGTTAGTCATTGCATTTCTGAAGCCTTTATCGGCCGCTATGGGCTATGCCGAACACTCTTCATACATTGGAGTTATGGCCATTTGCGTGGCAATTGATGCATGGACTGCCATTATGTTCGACTATTTACGACAGCAACACCGACCGTGGAAGTTTATGTTCCTCAAGCTTGCCAACATTCTCATCAATGTTACACTGGTAGCTCTGCTTCTGCTTGTGTTGCCAGGCATGGGCGTTACCGTCCCGGGCCTCTATGCTTCAGATGGTACTCCCGATGTGGCTATTGTGTTTTATGTGAACCTTTTCGTATCAATTGTTACGATGTTTTTGTTGGGAAAGGAGATGCGTGGCATAGGATACGGCTTCGATCGCCAGCTTTGTCGCCGAATGCTTTCGTACACCTGGCCCATGCTTATTCTCGGTGTGGCAGGACAATTAAACCAGAGTGCTTCAACACTTCTTTTCCCATACCTCTACGATGGCGACAGCAAGCAAGCTATGGCACAGCTTGGAATATATGGCGCAACGATTAAAATTGCCATGATTATGGTCATTATCACACAGGCCTTCCGCTTTGCTTACGAGCCTTTTGTGTTTGGAAACAAGGATGCTGACAAAAAGGGGACGTATGCTAAAGTAATGAAATACTACATCGTATTTACGCTTTTGGCCTATCTTGCCGTCATAGGCTACATGGATATATTGCGCCATGTGGTTGCCCCAAGCTACTGGGAAGGGCTGAAAGTTGTCCCAATCGTGATGGCAGCAGAGATTATGTTCGGTATCTATTTTAACTTAAGCTTCTGGTATAAACTCACCGACCGTACCATTTGGGGTGCATATTTCTCGGGCCTTGGGTGCTTAGTGCTCATCATTATTGATGTTGTTTTCATACCTCAATTCAGCTATATGGCGTGCGCATGGGCTGGTTTTGCGGCCTATGGCATTTGTATGGTAGCCAGTTACTTCTTCGGACAGAAGTACTACCCGATTAACTATCCGCTCAAAGACATTGGTTTTTATGTGCTGCTTGCCGCTGCTGTTTTCGTGGGTATGACGCTGAGCAATGCCCGTCTTTCAACGGTTCCATCGCTTGCAGTGAATACTTTGCTCCTTATTGCGTTTATGGCGGTAGTGGTTAAGCGCGATATTCCTCTGTCATCCATTCCTTTTATAGGAAAGAAAAAGGGAAAGGGAAAATTAAAAAATTAAAGAATTAAAAGATTAAAAGAGCGGGGTTAGAAGTAAAAAATTAAAGAATTGAAGGATTAAAAGGAGATAACGCACAACCGATACGTCTGTAAGATAGCAAGATAATGGGGCAAAGGCTAAGGCTTTTGCCCCATTCGTTTTTTACATTTAAACGTTACGATAACTGCCTAAGCCTGTAAATATTGCTGTTCGACGGCCGTCAGCAGCGCGTACGACGGTCGTCGAACGATGGGTGTGACGGC
>CALIIG010000253.1 GCA_938018155.1 uncultured Prevotella sp. | reverse complement strand
GCGCGTACGACGGCCGACATACCCATTGTCCGACGGTCGTCGTACGCGCTGCTGACGGCCGCCGGACGATGAGCGTTACACGCAAAAGACTCCGGTCTTATGGCGTAACCCTGTCAACATTACGATGTTGTGAAAAATACGCAGGCCTGTAAAGGTGAGGGGCAGGAAACGTAAAGCCGCATTTTAACAGTGCTTATCGCTTAAACTTCCGGTAAAGTTTCCAGCCCAGTAAAAAAGCATCGAAAATGCCTGCACCTGTATTAATGAGGCTCGAAAAACGCTGAGCGGGCGTGGCATTGGCTTTCAGGGCTGCGGGTTTCTGAAATAACGACTGCCAGAGACTTTCTATCTTTGCACTGTCTTTTTGAATATTCTTTCGCAGAAGTGCCTTCTGAAATTGAATCTCCCCGATGGATTTGTAGGGCGAAGAGGACGTATTTTCGTTCATTTTATGAAATTTTCGTGCAGTAATACAATGGGTTTCGCAACGGCTTGTTACCCGAGAAGCAACGAGGCCAGGAACCTGACGAGGGGGCGTTCAATCCATTGTTTCCTGAAAACAAGGAACAAAATAAAGACAAAACAGTAAAAACCTGCTACAATTGCAAATGCCGGCACAATGCCTGCAAGCGGTACAAGTGCGTAGGCTGCGGCAAAACTAAGATATATTAGCATCAGCACGAGCAGAAAACCGAACAATGCAGCTGTGGCGAGGGCAGTTATAATACGTACCGATTTCTCAACAATGTCGAGCCGTGCATATTCTGTTTGCAGCTTGATAAAATGCCTGACGGTATCAACAAGCTGCGCTATGGTTTCTATATTATGGTCGTTCGAGAACATGATAACATCGTTATGTAAATAGTTTCCTTGCGCCGGGCAGGGATGTTACAAAGCAAATACCGACCCTACACCATTTGTAACACATGACGTGAAAGGTGCAGAACCGGTATAATATAAACACATTTACGCCTGTTTGCAAGCAGCAGGACTGTCAGGCCAGGTCGTTGTCAACAGCCTCTTTAATGTTTTCGACAAAGTCGTCAGCGTCACGACGGTTCAGCTTAATATCGTGTTTCTTGCAGAAATCGTCCACAGCCGATGAAATTTTGTTGCGTGTATCCTTGCCGTTTTCAGGGGCAAGGAGCAGGCCGAGGGCTGCACCGGTGAGGGCGCCACATACAAAAGCACCGAGATAACCTAAAGTCTTCATAATTGTTCCTTTCTTTTTAGTTGTAACTTAATATGATGCAAATATAGCGATAAAAGCGTTATTGCAGCACAATAACATATATATTTTTTGTTAAAACCGCTGTGTGGGTGCTATTTAACAAACTTTATGCGGTGGTATTTGTTGTTTTTACAGATTTCTTTGTAATTTCGCTCGCATGGGCATTACTGCCTTTTTATATTGAAATATTAATATCTTAATAACTTAATAAAGATGAGAAAATATATGGTTATGGGCACTGCCCTCTTTGTAGCATTTGCCTTTACAAGCTGTAAATCGCAGGAAAGTGCATATAAAAAGATGTATGAGAAGGCACAGGCACAGGAGGCACAGTCGCAGACGGCACAGTCAACGCAGCCTGTTGTGGGCCAAACGGCATCGGTTACACCTTTGGTAACCAGGCCCGCTGACCAGTCGACAGTAGTAAAGGCCGACGATACGCCCGTGCGTCAGGAGAGTGTAACGCTCATTGACGGGTCAGGATTGCAGCAGTATAGCGTTGTTGTGGGTTCGTTCGGACTAAAGACAAATGCCGTCGGTTTTCAGGGAACGCTGAAGCAGGCTGGTTACGACGCACAGGTTGTATACAATGCAAAGGTTAACATGTACCGCGTAATATGTGGCACCTATGCCGACAAGAGTGCTGCCGTACAGAGCCGTAACGCCATAAGAGGGTCGAAATTCAACAAGACCGGCGACGCCTGGTTGTTGTATAAAAACTAATATTGGCGGACCATTTTGGGAAGAATCCTATCCGTTGACTATGGCAAGAAACGTACGGGGCTGGCTGTAACCGACCCCCTGCAGATTATTGCCGGAGGCCTGTCAACCATAGAGACAAAGGATTTGTTCGATTTTCTTTCGGCCTACGTGGTGCGGGAGGGAGTCGAACGAATTGTTATTGGCAAGCCCACACAGCCCGACGGGAGCGCGTCGGAGAACCTGGCGCGTGTGGAAAACTTCGTTAACCGCTGGCGGAAAGCCCGCCCCGGGGTGCCGATTGAATACTACGACGAACGCTTTACTTCTGTTTTGGCCCATCGTGCCATATTGGAAAGTGGCGTAAAAAAGAAAACAAGGCGGGAGAATAAGGGACTGGTAGACGAGGTGAGTGCTACCATAATCCTTCAGGATTACATGAATTCGATAAAATGATATTACCTATTTATACATACGGACAGCCTGTATTGAGAAAGGTTGCACAGGATATTCCGGCCGACTATCCGGGCCTGAAGGAATTGATTGACGATATGTTTGAAACGCTTGATGCCTCATCGGGCGTTGGCCTGGCAGCACCACAGGTGGGCAAATCCATCCGTGTGGTGGTGATTGACCTGGATATTCTGAAGGACGAATACCCGGAATACGCGGGCTATCGTCACGCATTTATCAATGCTCATGTGCTGGAAGCCGACCCCAGGGCGGAGAAAAAGTCGATGGAGGAGGGTTGTCTTTCCATACCGGGATTGAGCGAAGACGTTGTCCGCCCGACGCGAGTGCATGTAAGTTACCTCGATGAGAACCTGCAACCCCATGACGAATGGGTCGGGGGTTACGTCGCAAGGGTGATGCAACAT
This sequence comes from uncultured Prevotella sp., assembly GCA_938018155.1. Classification (GTDB taxonomy): domain Bacteria; phylum Bacteroidota; class Bacteroidia; order Bacteroidales; family Bacteroidaceae; genus Prevotella. The sequence goes on along the minus strand of CALIIG010000253.1, from coordinate 7,254 downwards.
GAGTTTGATCACCTTGAAGGTACGATGTATGTTGACCGCCTTTCCCCTTTCCGCAAGCAGATGATACGAAGTAAGCTGAAGGCGATGGTGCAGGGAAAGTTTCATGCTGCCTACCGTACGAAGCCGCTTCGCAAATAGAAAGGTGAACAGATAAAAGCAGGACGGGAGAGATGAAAGGCCGTATTGTGGTGCTTTTGATAGCCTTTATGGCTGTTGTTAAGGCAAGTGCGCAGTATAATGTAGACCGTTTGATAACAAGCGGTGAGGTGGCATTGCATTACGAAGACTATGTGCTCTCCATACAGTATTTTAATAAGGTACTGGCCCTGAAACCCTATTTGTGGCTTCCCTGGTACGACAGGGCTGTGGCAAAATTCTCATTAGACGACTATGTCGGGGCCGAATCGGACGCCACGCACGCCATAGAACTGAATCCTTATATTGAGCAAATATTCGATGTGAGGGCCATTTCGCGCATACATCAGGAAAAATACGCCGAGGCTGTAGCCGATTACAACAAGGCGATAAAGCTCAATTCGGCCATGCCTTCTTTCTGGATGAACAGGGCGATATGCCGTTTGAACATGAAGGATTACGAACAGACGCTGCTCGATGCTGATACCATTATTAAACGATGGGGCAATATTGCCAATGCCTATTCGCTGAAAGCCGAGGTATATCTCGAAAAAAAAGATACGGTGCAGGCCGACAAATGGCTGGCGAAAAGTCTTGGAATTGACCCCTATAACGCTGATGCCTGGACAACACGCTCATATATTGCGCTGAACAAAAAGCAATGGAGAACGGCCGATTCTTGCCTTACCCGTGTTATTCACTTGCGCCCAAGGGTGGTGAATAACTATGTAAACCGTGCGCTTGCACGGCTGAATTTGAACAACCTCAGGGGAGCAATGGCCGACTATGACCTTGCCATTGACCTCGATCCACGTAATTTTCTGGCCCACTATAACCGCGGACTGCTGCGCGTTCAGCTTGGCGACGACAACCGTGCATTGACCGATTTCGACTTCGTTGTGAAGATGGAGCCGAAGAATTTCATGGCTATTTATAACCGTGCATTGCTGAACGACCGCGTGGGTAACCTGCGGGAGGCCATTCGCGACTACACAACGCTTATTAATGAATTTCCTAATTTCTGGGCCGGACTGTCGGGAAGGGCACGGCTGTATCGTAAACTGGGTATGACAAATCAGGCCGAAATGGACGAGTTCCGCATCTTTAAGGCCCAGATGGACAAGCATATCGGTATACAACAACGATGGAGCAGAAAGAAGTTGCGCGAAGTAAGGCGACGCTCTGAAATTGATTTGAATAAATATAATGACCTTGTTATTGAAGACAAGCCAAAGGTAGAACACGAGTATAACAGCACCTATCGTGGGGCAATACAAAACAGGGATGTAACGATGGCGTTCCTGCCTATGGTTCAGCTTTCTTATTTCACCTATTCAAATGGGCTGGAAGAGAATAGGATATTTGACCCGGAGGTCGATCAATTCAATGCGAAGTGTGCACCTTTGCGAAAACTTTATCTTACGTGTAACCGGCGGCGTAAGGGCCTTACCGATGTACAGTCGAAACAAATATTCCAGCTTATTGATGCGCTCACGGCAGGTTTGCAGGAAGAAAAGGATGTAAAGGTGAGAACTTCGTTGCTTCTTCAGCGTGGTATAGCGTATGCCGAAGCACAGAATTACAGTGATGCCATCTCCGATTTTGACGATTATGTGGCACTCGATTCGGCGTCGGCAATGGGGCGATGGGGGCGTGCCGTGTGCCAACAATTGCTGAACGACTATGAGTTTTCAAAAGGACAGCGCGACAAAATGAAGCTGTCGCAGGTTGAAGGAGACTTTGCTGTAGCCATCCAACTGGCACCAAGGAACGCTTACATTTATTATAACAGAGGCAATTTATTTGCTGCAGAGAAGAACTTTACGCGCGCCATTGACGACTATACGCGCGCCATTACGCTCGATTCACGATTGGCCGAGGCTTACTATAACCGGGGATTAGCGCGCCATTATGCCGGTCAGGAACAGGAAGCACTTCGCGATTTCAGCCGTGCAGGCGAATTAGGGCTGTACGATGCCTACGCTTTGAGCAAGAAATTATCAGGTAACAAGACGGCCAAAAAGTAAATATCGCACCCTTTTTAAAGCCTTTACTTGGGTCGTCAAAAAAATAATGGTAATTTTGTCGCGATTTAAACAAACTAAGTTGTAATATGGTTAAAATCACTTTCCCAGACGGATCTGTTCGCGAATACGAGCAGGGCGTAACTGGTTATCAGGTTGCAGAGAGTCTCTCTCCGGCTCTTGCTCGCGACGTTGTATCTTGCGAGGTTAATGGAGAAACCCGTGAATTGAACCGTCCTATTATGGAAAATGCCGGCATCAGGCTTTTTAAGTTTGATGATGAAGAGGGTAAACGCACCTTCTGGCACACGTCAGCGCACCTGCTTGCCGAGGCACTTCAGGAACTATACCCGGGTATTCAGTTCGGCTTCGGGCCGGCAATTGAAAACGGTTTCTTTTATGACGTAATGCCTCCAGAGGGCCAGACTATCTCCGAAAACGACTTTTCGAAGATAGAAGACAAAATGAAGGAACTGGCAAAAAAGAACGAACCTGTTGTCCGTAAAGAGATTTCGAAGGCCGATGCCATCAAGGAATTTGAAGCAGACGGGCAGCATTATAAGGTGGAACACATTAAAGACGACCTCGAAGACGGTACAATCACTACGTATACACAAGGTAATTTCACCGACCTTTGCCGCGGACCGCATCTCGTCAGCACCGGTGCCATTAAGGCGGTTAAGCTGACAAGCGTTGCCGGTGCGTTCTGGAGGGGCGACGCCAAGCGCGAACAGATGACCCGAATATATGGTATTTCATTCCCGAAAAAGAAACTTTTGGACGAGTATCTCGTCATGCTCGAGGAAGCCAAAAAGCGCGATCACCGCAAGATAGGGAAAGAAATGGAACTCTTTATGTTCTCAGATCGTGTTGGGAAAGGCCTGCCAATCTGGCTCCCCAAGGGTACACAGCTGCGCCTTCAATTGCAGAATTTGCTGCGAAGCGTGCTGAAACCATACAACTATCAGGAAGTAATTACCCCGGGAATAGGCTCAAAAAACCTCTACATTACATCCGGCCACTGGGCACATTATGGCAAGGATGCCTTCCAGCCTATTGAAACACCGGAGGAGGATGAGGTTTATATGCTGAAACCAATGAACTGTCCTCATCACTGCGAAGTGTATGCCAGGAAACCGCGTTCGTATAAGGATCTGCCGCTACGTATTGCAGAATTTGGAACCGTTTTCCGTTATGAGAAGAGCGGAGAATTACACGGACTGACCCGCGTCAGGACGTTTACGCAGGACGATTCTCACATATTCGTGCGCCCTGATCAGGTAAAAGCCGAGTTTGAAGTGGTTATTGACATCATCCAAAAGGTGTTTTCCATCTTCGGTTTCAACGATTACGAGGCGCAAATATCGCTTCGTGACCCGAAGGATACGGAGAAATACATCGGCTCTGACGAAATATGGGACGAGAGTGAAAATGCTATTCGTGAGGCTTGTAAGGAGAAAGGCATCAACGCCCGCGAGGAAATCGGTGAGGCTGCATTCTACGGTCCCAAACTCGATTTTATGGTAAAGGATGCCATTGGCCGCCGCTGGCAGCTGGGAACCATACAGATTGACTACAACCTTCCGGAGCGATTCCGCCTCGAATACACCGCCGAGGATAACTCAAAACAGACTCCTGTCATGATTCACCGCGCGCCGTTTGGTTCGCTTGAGCGTTTTACGGCAGTGCTTATTGAGCATACTGCGGGGCACTTCCCATTGTGGCTGGCACCCGACCAGGTTGCCATTCTGCCTATTTCAGAGAAGTATAACGACTACGCCGGGCGGGTAAAGTGTTACTTCGATTCAAAGGACGTTCGTTCTTATATCGACGATCGCAACGAGAAGATAGGCCGAAAGATTCGCGACAACGAGCTTAAGCGCGTGCCTTACATGGTTATTGTGGGCGAGAAAGAGTCGGCCGACGGGCTCGTTTCCATGCGTAAGCAGGGAGGTGGTGAGCAGGCTTCGATGAAGATGGAGGCGTTTGCACAGCGCATTAACGACGAGGTTGCCGAACAATTAAAGGTTGTTGAGAATTGAAATAAAAAGGTTTCATAGCCCTTTTATTTGATTATTCAATAGAGAACATTTTACGATTAAGGCTCTGTACCAGTGAAAAGGTACAGAGCCTTTTTTGTTTGAGCAGGCCGGTTGTTATATTTCCGCAGGCAATCTACGAAGTCTTTTTCCGCAGATTATGATTCTCCTTTCCTTCGTTGATATGGAGTACATCCTTACGCAATACCCTGTACACCAGTTGTTTGCGTAACCTCTATGCTTGCCTTGTTTCGTGATGGCACAGGCTTTTAACCCATATTCTTACAGCTTTATGCCGTATGACATCGGGCTTTGTTGCTGTTTGCTGATGGTTCGACGGCCGTCATACCCATTGTTCGACGGCCGTCAACAACGCTGCTGACGGCCGTCGTACGCGCTGCTGACGGCCGTCGAACGATGAACTTCCTGTTGTAAGGAAAAATGTCAGATTGCCTGTTGCTGCCACTAAATTATAATAAACTCATTCACATGATGGGCAAATGTATCAATCTTCATCTTATACGCGGCCAATGCGGTAAATTTGCACGTGCCACCATCTAAAAAAACAGGCCAAAGCCTTTGGCTGTTCGATAGTTTTTTGTAAATTTGCACGCTGTATCGGTATAAATGTACCGGTATGTGAATAAAACAGTTACTTAAAATAGTTGGATGAAGAAAGACAATTTAAAGACTCAGTACCGGGTGAATGGTCAAATCCATGCTAGGGAAGTTCGTGTGGTTAGTGACGGAGGCTCAGAGGTGATGTCTGCACGCCAGGCCTTAGATTTGGCCCGTCAACAAGGCGTTGACCTTGTGGAGATTTCTCCCAATGCACAGCCACCTGTCTGCCGAATCATCGACTATAGTAAGTTCCTTTACCAGCAGAAAAAGCGACAAAAGGAGATGAAGCAGAAGCAGGTAAAGGTAGAAGTAAAGGAGATTCGCTTCGGCCCGCAGACGGATGCGCACGACTATCAGTTCAAATTGAAACATGCAAAAGAGTTTCTTGAGGAAGGCAATAAGGTGCGCGCGTATGTGTTTTTCCGCGGTCGCTCTATATTATTTAAGGAGCAGGGCGAAGTTCTGCTGTTGCGTTTTGCCAACGATTTGGAAGAATTTGCCAAGGTAGAACAGCTGCCTAAGCTCGAGGGAAAGAAGATGTTCCTTTTCCTTGCGCCCAAAAAGGCGGGTGTTGCCAAGCAGAGTCAGCAGAAGCGTGACCGCCTGGCTGCCGAGGCTGCCGCCAGAGAGAGCAACAAAATGCGTGAGGCTGAAGATGCCGAAAAGAAAGGATTGCTGAATAACGCCAAAGGTGCCGAGGCACTGCTTAAGCTGAAAGGCGACAACGAATAATAAGAAACAAGAAGGGTGCGTAACGCCTGGTATATGCGTTGCCACCTGTTTGATCAATCAATAAAATATAAAGAAAAATGCCAAAAGTAAAGACAAATTCCGGTGCAAAGAAGAGATTTAGATTCACCGGCACTGGTAAGATTAAGCGTCATCACGCTTATCACAGTCACATTCTGACTAAGAAGACCAAGAAGCAGAAGAGAAATCTTGTTCATCAAACCCTGGTAGACAAGACCAACCTGAAGCAGGTTCGCGACTTGCTTTGCCTGCGTTAATTGCTATTTTAACTTTTTAGTAGAACGTTTAAAGAAGAAAAATTATGCCAAGATCAGTAAATCACGTTGCATCAAAAGCAAGAAGAACCCGCATTCTGAAACTTACCAAGGGTTATTATGGTGCTCGTAAGAATGTATGGACGGTAGCAAAGAACACATATGAAAAAGGTTTGACCTATGCTTATCGTGACCGTCGTACCAAGAAACGCAACTTCCGTGCACTCTGGATACAGCGTATCAATGCAGCTGCACGCCTGCACGACCTGAGCTATAGCCAGTTAATGGGTGCCCTGCACAAAGCAGGTATCGAAATTAACCGTAAGGTTCTTGCCGACCTCGCTATGAACAATCCCGAGGCTTTCAAGGCTATTGTCGATAAAATAAAGTAAATTTGCCGAAAGTTTAGGGCGTAAGTCCAACCTCTTCTCATTAGAGAGAGATTTCGGAAAAATAATATTGAGCCATTTCTTTCATTTTGAAGGGAATGGCTCTTTCGTTGATACACCGTGGCCTGCCGGCTTATTTATAATGGGCGTTGGCCGTGCAGATATTTTTTATTAACTTTGCACGTATAGACATATTTGGGTAAAGGATGATTTCTGTTGAAAATTTGACGGTAGAATTTGGTGTTCGTCCACTCTTCAAAGACGTGAATTTTGTGGTGAACGACCACGATCGTATAGCACTCGTAGGTAAGAATGGCGCAGGAAAGTCGACCATGCTTAAAATATTGTGCGGACTTCAGCGTCCTACATCAGGTGTTGTTAACGTGCCCAACGAAACCACAATAGGGTACCTTCCGCAGGTAATGAAACTGTCGGATGATACTACAGTGCGTGAAGAAACGCGCAAAGCATTCGCCGGTCATGTTAAAATGAAAGCGCGTATTGACCGCATGCAGCAGGAGATGGCACAGCGAACCGACTATGAGAGCGAAAGTTATTTGCAACTTATTGATAGCTTTACGCAGGCCCAGGACCGTTTTATGATGATGGGAGGAGACAATTATGAAGCTGCGATGGAGCGCACATTGACGGGGCTTGGCTTTGAACGGACCGACTTTGACCGCCCTACACGCGAGTTCTCGGGCGGTTGGCGTATGCGTGTTGAACTTGCCAAAATTCTGCTTCAAAACCCTGATGTGCTCCTCCTTGACGAGCCAACGAACCACCTCGACATTGAAAGCATACAGTGGTTGGAGCAGTTTATACAGAACAGTAGCAGCGCAGTGGTGCTCGTTAGTCACGATCGCGCGTTCATTAATAATATAACAAATCGCACGCTTGAGATTACCTGTGGTCATGTTGAGGATTATAAGGTGAAGTATAATGAATATCTTGAGCTTCGTAAAGAGCGGCGCGAACAGCAGCTCCGCGCCTATGAGAACCAGCAGAAAGAGATAGCCGACATCAAGGCCTTTGTTGACCG
>CALIIG010000252.1 GCA_938018155.1 uncultured Prevotella sp. | reverse complement strand
GTAAGCCCATAAACCTACTGCCATGATTACAATATAATATAAGCGATACATCAAAAAAATATGGCCATTGTGCCGTTATATTGAAGAATATACTTTATCTTTACCACCGAAAACCATTAATCAGGCAGATTATGATGAGAAAAAAACTATTAATTTTCTTCTTAATCCTGCTCCCCGTTATTGTACAGGCTCAGGACGAACGTAAAATTACACCCGTTAATTGGAACCAGATTGAAAAGGTAGCCAAGGCACATCCCGACAGCGTAAAGGCGCTTGTGGCACGCCTCATACTACCCAAACTCGACACCACGCTGACCATGAGCCAGCGCGTGCTGGCCCTTTACGGACAGACATACATCAGCCGAGGGGGCGAAGCACTTGACGTAATGCACATGAACGACTCGCTACAGGCCGGTTCTTCTGCCGCTATCGGGTTAGCCGATAAGGCACTGGCCAGGAACCCTCTGAACGTTGAAGCCCTGACGGGTAAGGCTGCTGTGCTGTTCAAAATGCTGGATTCGAACCCTGCCGACTCGGCAGAGCTTCAGTCTAAAGCCCGATATTACCTGCGCGTTGCCATGCGTGTGTACAACACTATTGCCTCAACAGGGCGCGGGACGGCTGAAGAGCCGTTCTACGTTACCAGCGTAGGCGACGAATACAGCTTCATTAATTATTACCTCGATATATGGAAAATAAAGGGGCAGTCGCTCGTTAACGTCGGAAAAAATAAGGTGCCATGCGACATTATTCACCTCAACGAGAAAAGCCAATACTGGGAAGAGTCCGATATTTACTTTGAGATTACACGCGTACTTCAGTTGGAACGACAAGCATTTGGTAAATAAAATGAAAATCGATCAGAAAGAAATCATCAAAGCTCTGCTCGTTGTTGTAGTGAGCATTGCAGCAGTAGCGGGCTGCTGGCAGATAGGACACGGCCTGCGAAACTTCCGTCAGGGGGAAAACAAAATTAAGGTAACGGGAATGGCCGAAAAGCAAATCACGAGCGATTTGATTGTGTGGAACATCACCGTATCGGGCAAAGCCTATTCGAAAAACGATGCTTACGCCGAGTTTAACCGCTCAAACAGGCTGGTAAGACAATACTTAAGCGGAAGTAATATCCCCGATTCGGCCATATCAAGCAACAGTGTAAGCATTGAGGCACAAACCAAAAGTGTGTACGATTCGCAAACTGAGCGGTACGTTGAGCTAAACGATGGTTATTTGGTTTCGCAACAAATTACCGTCACTTCGCGCAATTTGCCAATCGTTGAACGTGCTTATCAAAAAATATCGGCACTGTACAGTCGCGACGTAAACTTCAGCAGCGACGACCCGTTATATTATTATACCAAACTCGACGACCTGAAAATGCAACTGCTTCACGCCGCCAGCATCGATGCTTATAAACGTGCCGAGACCATCGCCGAAGGCTGTAATGCCAGCGTTGGCAGCCTGCAGTCGTCAACAATGGGTGTTTTTCAGATCGTCGGTCTGAACAGTAGCGAAGATTATAGTTGGGGCGGGACCTTCAATACAAGCGATAAAGAGAAGAAGGCCAGCATTACCATACGCGCCGTTTACTCGCCGAAGTAAATACAACGCCACCATTCAGGCACTATAACTATGCCCATATTACAGAAACATTTGTAAAAATTTGGCAGGCGTTTAAAAAAGACTTACCTTTGCACCGCAAAATAAAGTTTGTCCTATGGTGTAATGGTAGCACTACAGTTTTTGGTTCTGTCAGTGGTGGTTCGAATCCGCCTGGGACAACGATAAAAGCCCGCAAGCAGTATGTTTACATGCTTGCGGGCTTTTGTTTTGTGATGTTTTATTTGAGCAGACAGGTGGTGCAACGATGTTCGTTAAGCGTTATCGGCGCAGTTTACAAGCATTGCTGCTGCGGTTTGTAAGCGTTTGGGCTTATTGTTGCAAGAAGTTAATCTTGAAGTTACAATTCATATTGTAAGGAGTTATGCCGGTACCCTCACGGTTTTTCAACCTGAAACTGCCCACACATACGTTGCCGTTGCCTGCCGCCCGCGTAAGTTCTATATCGCCTTCCAGCGATTGAAACGCATCCTTGCTGCCATGCTCACGCACTATTGCCACGCCGTCTCTCACCCCATGCTGCAAAAGGAACGAGGTCATAGCTTCGCCTTGGGGTGCCGTTTTGCCCGCTTCCGCAACCTGTTTGTTAAGCGTTTGGGTTTCTACGGCATTACAAAAGCTAACATGATACTTCTTTGTCGCTCCTATTTTATAGTTGGCATCGGGCAACAAATGGAATACAACGTCATAGCTTTTGCCTTGCCTGTTCGTGGGAGATAATTGGAAAAACACCGCAATAAGCTTGGGTTTGACAAACATATTGAGCATATCGTCATAGTAATCAGTGTTGACAGGCACATGATATACGCTCGAATAAGCCTGCCCGTTAATCGTTGCCTTAGCCACAACAACCTCTTTTGTAGCTTTGTCGTCGTCTGAATTGCTGCACGATTCTGTCAGCGACAGCACAAAAAATGCACTTAAAAACAACGCAACAACAACGATTGGTTTCCTGATTTTTCCCGTTTTCATAAGCTTTTGTCAATTAGGTTATCACATCATTTCAGGCCAAACAGTCATGCCTTACGCTACGTTTGTAATGCAACAACAGGCTGTTAGTCAGCTACAAATATAATAAATGTATATGGATAAAAACATTTTCGAGGCAGAAAAATGATGGCAGAGATTAAAAAATATACAACAAACGGCCCCTCTTCACAACGAAAAGGGGCCGTTTGTATGCTGTTGTCGCAGCTTATTTCAGCGCAAGAGCCTTGCAGAATTCCCACATAACGATGCCCGCTGTGGTTGAAACGTTCAGACTATGCTTGGTGCCGAACTGCGGAATTTCGAGGCAACCGTCACACATATCCACCACCGTTTGCTTTACTCCCTTAACTTCATTGCCGAGGATAACAGCGTAGTGGGGATGCCCATAAGTTGTAGGTGAGATGCTTTCACGCGATTGCTCTGTTGTCAAACCATCGTTTTGCCTGTTATTGTCCGATGAAAGATTTATGCTTTCGTTTAAGTTTTGAAGTTTCGTTGCACCCTCAACCTGCTCAATGCTGTACACAAAGTAGCCGTCGTTATGAAGTTGTTGCACAGCGTCTTCAGTGTTTTCGAAGTATCGCCACGCCACCGAATCTTCACCTCCAAGGGCTGTTTTATGAATTTCAGCATTGGGGGGGCAGGCCGTTATGCCGCAAAGGTAGACGCCTTCAATACGAAAAGCATCGCCGCAACGGAAGACACTGCCCACGTTATACAACGATCTTACATCGTCTAATACCACTATAAGCGGCAGCTTTTCGGCCTCCTTGAACTCGTCTAACGACAGCCGCTTCATCTCTATGGTTCGTAACTTGCGCATGCCGGGGGCTATTTTTTCACGCTATAAGCCAGTGCATAGGCCTTGATTTGCTTTACCATGGCCAGCAATCCGTTCGAACGGGTGGGCGATAAATGCTCACGAAGCCCTATCTTATCGATGAAATACAGGTCTGAATTAAGGATTTCCTGCGGGGTATGATTGCTGATTACCCGAATCAAAAGCGCGATAATGCCTTTCACTATCAGCGCATCGCTGTCGGCGGTAAATACCAATTTGCCGTCCGTATAATCGCATTGAAGCCACACTCTGCTCTGGCAGCCGTCAATAATATTCTGTTCTGTCTTATACTTTTCATCCAAATCGCCCAACTCATTGCCCAGATCGATGAGCATTTGGTATCGGTCCATCCAGTCGTCAAAGTCGGAAAACTCGGCTATTACCTCCCTTTGAGCCTCATCAATCGACAAGTTTTTTGAGCTGTTTATATCTGCCATAATTGTTCTTTGTTTTTATTTTGTATATCGTTTATCCTTATTTTATATGCCTCTCCCGAAAAGAAAAGCGTGCAAAAATGGAATCTTTAACCTGTATAAAAGGAATTTTCAACTTATTAAAAGGGAATCTTTAACCTGAAAAAAGGTCATTTTCACCCCGTCTGTTCCTCACTTTTAACGAGCTTGAAGAACTTATCGTTGGGCCTTACCTTATCTGGAACGGGAATGGAAACACGCCAACCCTGCTCCGCTTCAGTCACAGGCTCCAGGTCATAACGTATTTCTTGGGCATCCAAATACATGGCACCGGTCGTCGTTCCCGTAATGAGCAGCTTGTCTCCCTTCTTAAAAGGTGCAGCCTCAACGGATATTTCGGCGACGCCTATCTTTGAGAAATATTTTGTGACTTTGCCCACAAGAACCTTCTTTTCCGTAGCCAACGAGCCGTAATGCTTGTTCCATTCGCCCATGGTTTGGCCCTGATAGTAACCGTCCCAGAAGCCACGGTTGAAGACAGTAGCCAGGCGTTCGTCCCACTTATCTTTCTTTTCCTCGGTAAACGACCCTTCCATGACGGCCTGAATAGCCTCACGATAGCACGAAACCACGGTGTAAACATACTCCGGTCCGCGTGCACGGCCTTCTATTTTAAACACTCTTACGCCGGCATCTATCATCTTATCGATGAAGCGAACCGTCTTTAAGTCCTTCGGACTCATTAAGTATTTATTGTCAATTTCGAGCTGATTGCCCGTCTCATTGTCCGTAGCCGTATAGCTTCGGCGGCATATCTGCACACACTGTCCGCGGTTAGCCGACCGGTTTGCCGCATGAAGGCTCATATAACACTTGCCCGAAATAGCCATGCAAAGGGCACCATGGCAGAACATTTCAATACGGACGGGCTTGCCCACAGGCCCGCAAATGTGCTGCTTGATGATTTCGTCGTGAATATGTTTCACCTGTTTCATGTTCAGCTCGCGTGCCAGAACACTCACGTCGGCAAACTGAGCATAGAACTTCAGTGCCTCAACGTTGCTGATATTCAGCTGTGTTGACAGGTGCACCTCAACGCCAATCTCACGGCAATACACCATAACCGCCACGTCAGAAGCTATTACAGCCGATATGTTTGCTGCCTTTGCGGCATCGATAATCTGGCGCATAGCCTCCATGTCTTCGTCGTAAATAATGGTATTTACCGTCAGATAAGTCTTAATGCCATGTGCTTTGCACGTATCAGATATTTCGTGAAGGTCGTTGATATCAAAGTGATTGGCACTGTGAGAACGCATGTTCAGCTGTCCTATGCCAAAGTAAATTGAATTGGCACCCGCCTGAATGGCAGCGGCTAATGACTCACGACTCCCCACGGGGGCCATGATTTCGAGGTCTCCTAATTTCACATTCATAGGTGCAAAGTTACTATTTTTTTGGCTCATTACCCATATACGGCCCGTTCATTATGAAGCGTTTGCAGACCTCCCGCGCCATTAACCTATATAAAAAAGCCCTGTAAGGAGGAGCGTTTCAAAACTATTTGCCGTAACTTTGCCTGCATACGATAGCTTAATAATGAAGAAACTTCTGTTTTTCCTTATAGCCGTCGCCGTGCTTTTCGGCATTTACGGCATACTGATAAAACCGATAGAGCGATTTCTCTACGGCAATACCTTTTACAAGGCAGGCCCCACTTTCACCACCGATGTGATGTTAAAGACCACCCCTGTCAAAGATCAGGGCCAAAGTGAACTATGTTGGGTCTATGCCATGCTGGCTACTATTGAAACCGAACGCCTAATGCAGGGCGACTCTGTTAACCTTTCCCCCGACTATATTGCACGCATGTGGCTTGCCGAGCAGGCTCGTTTCTGCTACCTTTCACGCGGCGCACACACTATCAACATGCGCGGAATGCCGTCGATGACGCTTGGTTTGCTCGAACAATATGGCCTTGAACCCTACGACGCTTACCACAATTTTGATGGCGTTAACTACCGCGTTCTCGCCCGAAAAGCCATGCAAATAGCCCGCGCTTCGACGTCGCTGGCTATGCTCGATACCCGCATGGCCGACATTTTAGACCACGATATAGGCTACCTGCCGCGCACATTGTTTATGCTCGGTACCGAATACACACCCCTTGAATTTGCTCATAGCGTCTGTTTGCCGGGCGAATACGAGGCTTTTACCAGCTTTACCCATCACCCTTTCGGCCATAAATTCGTTCTCGAAACGCCCGATAACCAGCTCCGCGACAGCTTTATGAATGTGCCTTTAGATAGTATGATGATGCACATTGAGCAGTCGTTACGTCGCGGCCACCCCGTTTGTTGGGATGGAGATACGTCTGAACCCGGGTTCAGCACAGCACGGGGGCAGGCCGTTCTCGAAAACGAGGGCCGACCTGTAACGCAGCAAGCGCGGCAGCACGGCTTTGAAACCTTCAGCACTACCGACGACCATTGCATGGAACTATGCGGTATTGCCCACGACATCAGAGGCCACAGATATTTCATTGCCAAAAATTCGTGGGGCAAAACGCGTCCTTATGGTGGCTTCATGTACCTTAGTTTCAACTACGTCAGGGCCAAAACCATAGCCGTTTACCTGCCAAAAGCCCAGTAGAAATTTACCCAAAGTACGATAGAAAAGGGTAGAAGCCTACACAACCGAACACGCCGTCGAAATGTATATATATTGTAAATTAAAAATGTTACCTTTGCACTTATTAAACAGAAACACAATATTATGGGAAAAATTATATTGACAGGCGACCGTCCTACCGGCAAACTCCACCTGGGACACTATGTGGGAAGTCTGCGCCGCCGCGTGCAACTTCAGAACGAAGGCGACTATGAGCGCATGTTTGTATTTATGGCTGACGTGCAGGCACTGACGGATAACGCCGACAATCCTGAAAAAATAAGGCAGAATATAGTGGAGGTTGCCCTCGACTATCTGTCGGCAGGGCTTAACCCTGACAAGTGTACGCTCTACATACAAAGCTGCATTCCTGAGCTGAGCGAGCTTACAACCTACCTGATGAACATCGTCAGCGTGAGCCGCGTACAACGCAACCCCACGGTGAAGACCGAAGTAAAGATGCGTGGTTTCGAAAACAACTCTATCCCTCTCGGCTTCTTTTGCTACCCCGTTTCGCAGGCAGCCGACATCGCTGCTTTCAAAGCGACAACGGTTCCGGCAGGTGAAGACCAGGCACCTATGATTGAACTGACGCGCGAACTCGTCAGCCGCTTCAACCAAACATACGCTCCTGTGCTTGTTGAACCATCGCTCATGCTGCCTGAAAATGCGGCACAGCGTCGCCTTCCCGGTACTGACGGCAAAGAAAAAATGTCGAAAAGTCTTGGCAACTGCATCTATCTCTCTGACGATGCCAAGACTGTTGAGCAGAAGGTTAAGAGCATGTACACCGACCCTGCGCACCTGAACGTTTCCGACCCGGGCCACGTTGAGGGCAACGCTGTGTTTACATACCTCGACGCTTTCGCCACCAACCAGGACTTTGCAGACTTCTGGCCCGAGTTCAAAACGCTTGATGAGCTTAAAGATGCCTACACGCACGGCGGCATTGGTGACATGAAATGCAAGAAAATGCTGATGCAGGTTATCAACCGTATGCTCGATCCCATCCGTGCCCGCCGCCACGAATACAAGCAGGATATTCCTGAAATTTTCAACATTCTGCGCCGTGGCTCCGATGCTGCACGTGAGGCAGCAGCCCAAACTATGGACGAAGTGCGTAACGCCATGCGCATCAACTACTTCGATGATGAGCGGTTAATAAAGGAGCAGAGCGAGAAATACAGGGAAAAGTAAAAAGGTAAAAAAGTAAAAAAGTAAAATAAAGGGATAAGAATTTAGGAAAGAAGTAAAAATTAAAGCATACTTACTGCCTATACTTAAGCTGCTTCATGACCTTTCTATATTATGGATTCTCTTTTACTTTTTTACCTTTTTACTCTTTTACTTTTAAAAATTTTCCTATCTTTGCACAGCTTGACATAACGTGTACAAATTATTTTTGTAATACGGGTCAGATAAAATAACGGGCTCTGATAGTTCAATGGATAGAACGTAGGTTTCCTAAACCTTTGATCTGGGTTCGATTCCCAGTCAGAGTACACCATGTAATCACAGGATCTTAACGGCGTTAAGGTGCTGTGATTTTTTTATATTCGCGTTATCATTACAGCCCAAAGGTTATTGTTTGACGGCCGTCAGCAACGTGTACGGCAAACGTCATACACTTGGTTTGGCGGCCGTCAGCAATGCTGTTGACGGCCGTCGGACGATAAGCAAAACAAGGTAATATGATATTCAAAACATTGTAACACAAACAGCATAAGCAGGTAACAAAAGCAATATCAGGATATAACCTGGCAGACACGGAGATAAAAATACGTGCATATAAGTTAAAAACCAGAAAGAATAACAATCCGGTCGGATAGATTTACTAAATTTGCAATAACTACAAAAACACAATTATACTAAACACGTACAATGAAAACCAAAAGCATTTTTCTTTCAGCATTATTGATGCTTGCTGCCGTAACGGTGAATGCAGAAAGCAAGTATGAACGGCCGGTAAAGTCGTTCGAGTTTGAGCCTTTCATCGGCTGTACATACGGTATGGCTGGTAATGTGGGGTCGCATAAGGTAGGACCGGCCTTCGGTATTGAGGCGCGCCACAATCTTCGACATGCTCCCGTTGACGTAGGTGTGCAGCTTTATATGGGCACTGCCCTCAGCAAGTATCAGGGAGGAGACCTTAGTTGTCGTACATTCACGCTGATGCCGGTTTGTGACTACAATTTCAACTTGGGCAAAAAAGTATCTCCATTTGTGGGCATGGGGCTTGGATTGAACATGTACAACATCATTGTCGGCAGCTACGACAATGACCGTACCGACGGCACCAGCAACATAGGCATTATGCCTCGCGTGGGTGTTGAGTTGGGTCGCCACCTGCGTTTCACGCTCAACGCCCACTTAGGCAAGCGCATTTACAACACCGTGGGCCTGTCAATAGGCTATGCCTTTGGCGGCGGATTGAAATAAAGGCAAACAAAATATTACGCACAGAAGCTTAGAAAA
>CALIIG010000251.1 GCA_938018155.1 uncultured Prevotella sp. | reverse complement strand
ATAAATCGTGTACAGGGATGGCCTGCATTCGCAGTTGGTTCAGCCGATATGCATAGTCAAGGGTCCATACAAACGTGCTGCTGGTATGGTCAATACCTTTATTATATAGGTTCTCCATGACGATATTGATATTCTTTTCAGTATTGAAAATCAGTCTTAGCCAGAAGATATAGTCTTCTCCTACGTAAATATCCCTGGCAATATCAAACTGATAACGGTTAACAATAGCCTTACGATAAAGACTTCCCCATGGTACGCCTGTCGTGCCCCGGGCCAATACCGTAAGATGACGGAAATCGCCAATATCCATACTTTCTTGTGGTTTCAACATGATACTCTGTCCGTTCGAAAACACAATATCGCAGCTTTCATCGGCCCTTTCTGCCATTTTCTCAATGGCGAAAGGCAAGAGAGTGTCGTCCGAGTCAACGAAAGTTATCCATTCTCCTGCCGCTATTTCTACGCCTTTCCATCGTGCTTCGGTACGCCCCATGTTGGTTTGATGAATAATTTTTAACCGTTTGTCATCGGCAAACTGGTCGCAAATACCTCCGCTTTCATCGTTACTTCCGTCGTCTATCACCACAATTTCAATGTGCTTATAGGTCTGCTGCTGGCAACTTTCAATACATTTTCCGATGGTATCAGCCGAGTTATACACAGGAATAATAATTGAAACAAGTTTACCGTTCGTTTGCTTTTCCATATTTAATTGAGGTGGCCCCTACTATATTTCGCCACTAAGGTATGTTGTTTTTACGGTTTGCCAAAATATCCCACCGCTTTATAATCTGCTTTTTTGCGAGAAATATAATTGTGATTCCACGCAATTAAGGATAAAATTCTACCTTTGTGCCAGCTAATTGTTCTTGAAAATGGGCAGGAATATTATCGAAACGAAAGATGAAACACCTCCTTAAGCGAACCTTTTTAGTGGCAGTTTGCATAGCCGTTGCATGGGGATTGCTACGTTATACCTGGATAAAGCTCAATTTTTTACCGCAGGTTCAGAATACTGTTATCGACTTTGGTATTCCGATGGTGCTCGGTTTTCTGGCTACTTTCTTTATTCGTCACGATGTCAACTCGCTTAAAGACAAGTACGAAAACTTTGCATGGCTTGTATCTATGCTAATGTTTTTCATGATTTTTATCAACGTTAATCGTTTCGTTCAGCACCGCACGGAGCGTGTTATATCGCTTACTGAGCTAACCTCATCAAATATCAGTCGAACCGATAATGCCGACTATATAGAGGTTAAATCCCTAAATGTGGATACCTCGCTGGTAGGAAAGATCTTCGATTACAGCGTTATGTCTAAGCCACGTGGAGGCTCTGATATTACCTTTTATCTTTATCAGCTTTGCCCTTTGCGCAGTATCAGTGGTGCCTTTGTAGGCTGTTGTAGTTCACAACGCTACACTTATTCCATGTCTTTTGAGCGTGAAATTGATGAGCGAAAGGTGCAATTCACATCTCGTTATCACGATCATATTAAGCAAGTTGCGCCTGCTGCCACGTTTCTGAAAGTGGTTAAACCGTCTGATCATTTGAAGAATTACCAGTCGATTGTTGACAACAACTTCTCCTATTACAAAGGCAAACCTATTCATAAAAGTCGTATTTTCGAAATTTCCTCGCGCAAAGAGATTAGCGACGGTAGCCAAAACCTCCTGATAATGCTCGCTTCTCTTGCTGTGGGACTTACTATTCTTGCCATCGTTGCTGCCGTTGGAGGAGTCAGCAAATGGGAGTATGAAGATTCTGTAAAGGAGTCGAACCGTTATGTTCAGATGACAAAGCACTTCCTTTCCTATCCGGGAAACGGGTTCATCGTACTGCCTCCTCTTGTTATGGTAGTCATATTCGTAGCCATGTTGTTTTATGGTTACAGTCCCGAAGCGTCCAATAGTGAACTTCTTTACCATTGGGGCGGGGCTACTGCACCCTCCGTTTTCGGCGACGGCGAGTGGTGGAGGTTACTGGTGAGTGTTTTTTTGCATAATGGCTTATTTCATATTATAGGCAATTTAGTTACCTATTGTCTGATGGTTTCTTTTATGCAGTCGTTTCTTCGCGCCCGTAATATATTCTTTACATTTCTGTTAAGTGGTGTCTTTTCCGTCTGGGTGGGCTTGCACTTCTCGGGTGGAGGCATTGTCGGCGCGTCAGGCGGAGTGTTTGGTTTAATGGGAGCTACCATTGCTTTATGTCTGTTACCGAAGCAACGCCGTAAGTCAGCAAACAAAGTTATCCTCGTGATTACATCGGTTTTAATATTTATAAACTTGTTTCTTAGTCTTGCCGGAGGTGTCAGTTTCAGTGGTCATATCAGCGGATTGCTGTGCGGAGCCGTTGTGGGATGGCTGTTATACCTTTACGAACATCGCGAAAAAATGAATTAACGGCTTAACCATCAGCTGTTAAATCCATAAAAGCCCCATTAAACTTGTGCCGTTGTCATATTTCCTATATATTTGCATGCAGAAATATTGAAACGGTAAAGCAGGTATGGATGGCAAAATACCCAGCGAGTGGAACAAGTTTATCTTGAAGGATGTCACCTTTGTTAACCTCATGACAAGGCGCATCTTCAACGTTCTTATTGTAGCCAACCCCTACGATGCCTTTATGCTTGAGGACGACGGCAGGGTTGAAGAGAAAATCTATAACGAGTATATGGGGCTCGGATTACGCTATCCGCCCACCTTTACACAGGTTTCGACAATTGCCGAAGCTGAAAAAATCCTCGCTACCACCAAGGTCGATTTGGTTATCTGTATGCCGGGTAATGCCGATAACGACGCCTTTACCGTGGCACGTGCCATTAAAGGAGAGTTCCCCGATATTCCCTGTGTGGTGCTCACTCCTTTCTCACACGGCATTACCCGCCGTATAGAAAACGAAGACCTTAGCATGTTCGACTATGTCTTTTGTTGGCTGGGGAATACCAATCTCATATTGTCTATCATTAAGTTAATGGAAGATAAGATGAACCTTGGTCACGATGTCGCCGAGGCTGGTGTACAGATCATACTGCTCGTTGAAGACTCAATTCGCTTTTATAGCAGCATTCTTCCAAACCTTTATAATTATATTCTCCAGCAAAGTCTGAACTTTGCTACCGAGGCTTTGAACCGTCACGCCGCCACATTACGTATGCGCGGGCGGCCCAAGGTGGTGTTGGCGCGCACCTACGATGAGGCTATGGAAGCGTGGCAAAAGTATAAGGACAACTGCCTTGGCGTGATAAGTGACGTCCGTTTCCCGCTTCATCCCTCACATTTGTCGCAGGTTGTCGGTGCGGGCGCATCGGGCGTGCCCAAGGATCCCGAAGCAGGCTTCAAGCTGCTTCAGGCTATCCGTCGCGACGATGAGTTTGTTCCGCTTATCATGGAAAGCGCAGAGGCTGCCAATCGTGAGCGTGCACAGCGGCAGAATTACCACTATGTGGACAAGAATTCAAAGATGCTCAGCGTTGAGTTACGCCATTTAATGGAAGAGCATATGGGCTTCGGTGACTTCGTTTTCCGCGATCCGCAGTCGCATCAGGAGATACTTCGTGTGCGTACGCTGAAGGAATTGCAGGACAATATCTTCAAAATTCCGCGCGATTCCATGCTTTATCATATCTCCCGTAACCACATGAGCCGCTGGCTTTGTGCCCGTGCCATCTTCCCTGTAAGTAATTTTCTCAAACATGTTACGTGGCACAGGCTGCAGGATGTCGATGCTCATCGTCAAATTATTTTTGACGCAATTGTGCAGTATCGCCGTATGAAGAATATCGGTGTAGTGGCTGTTTTCGACCGCGGTAAGTTTGACAGGTATGCCCATTTCGCCCGTATCGGCGACGGTTCGCTGGGTGGAAAGGGGCGCGGTCTGGCCTTTCTCGATCATGTTATCAAGGTCCATCCCGAGCTTAATCAGCTTACGGGCATGACGGTTCAAATACCAAAGACGCTTGTTCTCTGTACCGACGTCTTCGATCGCTTTATGGAACATAACAACCTTTACGAAGTAGCACTGAGCGATGCCCCCGATGAGGCTATACTTCAACGCTTTCTCGAGGCACAGCTTCCTGACAGTTATATCGAAGATTTCTTCACTTTCTTTGAAGCTACACACAGTCCTATTGCCGTCCGTTCAAGCTCATTGTTAGAGGATAGCCATTATCAGCCCTTTGCCGGCATATATGCAACTTACATGATTCCGCAGTTAGACGATAAGCAGGAAATGCTTAAGATGCTGGCTGCAGCCATTAAAAGCGTGTACGCTTCAGTATATTATCGTAACTCAAAGGCTTATATGACGGCCACATCCAACGTTATCGACCAGGAGAAAATGGCGGTAATTCTTCAGGAAGTTGTCGGTCACAACTATGACGGACGCTTTTATCCGAACCTCTCGGGCGTGTTGCGGTCGCTGAATTTTTACCCCGTGGGTAAGGAAAAAACGGAGGAAGGCATTGCTTCGCTGGCCTTGGGTTTGGGCAAATACATCGTAGAGGGCGGACAAACCTTACGCGTATCGCCTTACCATCCCGACCAGGTGTTGCAAACATCTGAGCTTAAAACGGCCCTCCGTGATACGCAAACCAGCTTCTATGCCCTCGATATGAACCATGTTGGAACCGATTTTCAGGTCGACGATGGCTTTAATATCCTGCACCTTAAGGTAAGAGATGCGGTGAAAGACGGCTCTCTTAACTTTATAGCATCAACCTATAATGCCGACGATCAGGTAATACGCGACGGCCTTTATGAGGGCGGACGCAAGCTCATTACGTTCAGTGCTCTGCTCCGTCAGGGTGTTATTCCGTTGCCCCAGGTGCTGCAAATGTCAATGAAATACGGCTCAGGGGCTATGCGCAGGCCCGTAGAAATTGAGTTTGCATGCAATATCAACCCCGACCGTACGGCCGATTTCTATCTGCTTCAAATCCGTCCTATTGTCGATTCCAAACAGGAACTCGTCGACGATATTTCATCAATTCCTGACGATTGCTGTCTTATACGGAGCCATAACAGCCTGGGTCACGGTACTTCCGAAGAGGTAACCGACGTGGTTTACGTAAAATACGACAATGCTTTCAGTGCTGCCGACAACGCTTTGGTGGCGAATGACATCAGCCAAATCAACCAGAAGTTCCTTAACGAAGGTCGCAACTACGTGCTCATTGGCCCGGGACGGTGGGGCTCCAGCGACCTATGGCTCGGGGTTCCGGTAAAGTGGGCCGACATTTCGGCAGCGCGATTGATCGTTGAAGTAGCAATAAAAAACTACCGTGTAGACCCCAGTCAGGGTACCCATTTCTTTCAAAACATGACCTCTTTCGGCGTAGGCTACTTCACAATTGACACGAATCAGCCCGGCCCGGGAGGCTTTTTACACAAAGAAAAGCTCGATGCCATGCCTGCTGTTGAGGAAACTGCGCGGGTAAGGCACGTGCGCTTTACCCGCCCCTTGCGCATTATGATGGACGGTATGAAGCAGGAAGGCATCGTAATGACAACTGAATGATATTAAAAAATAATCGTAATGATATGAGATTAAATTTGTTAAGTATGCCGTTGAGGCTCGTTCTTCTCTCGGTTCTCTTTGCTTTTTGCGCATGCTCAAGCCAGAAAACACTGACCGCTAACACCCCTGTGGCAGGTGAAAACACAAGCGATAAAACGTCCGAATGGCTGTCAACCAACCGTGTACTTATTGTTTTTTATGAAGCCGGACTGGGTCGTCGCCATCTGATGAAACAAGCAAAGAAGCTAAATTGCAGCATTATTTACGACTATCATAACTTTAATGCCGTGGCCCTGAAGGTGCCCGAGGAGGCCAATATCGACGATGTCATTGCCAGGTTACGCCAAACAAAAGGCGTGTTGCAGGTAAATCGTGACCACGTTTATAAACTCGATGCCCGTTAATTTTTAAACTATGATGACTACTCAACACAACAACATGGGCTTTTATCAGTCGAAAGCCGATGCTGTCAGCATGCGCATGGGTGTGCTGAGAGCCCGCAGCCGTAAGTATATGGCAGGCAATATAGCCTCGTTTATGGCTGCTATTGTGTGCCTTGTGTTGCTTACCGTTACCGCCACTGCGTGGCAACAGGCTATCGAAGCTGTGCTTGCCGTGACCTTTTTTGTGCTTTATCTCTTTATCCGTATGCGCGATACGCGTAACGACGAAACCATACATCATGAAGAAGACTTGCTTCAGGTTTATATCAATGAGCTGAAAGCTGCAACGGGTAATTATGCAAACTTTGATGAAGGACAACGTTATGCTGACCCCCGCCATGCCTACACATTCGACCTCGACATCTTTGGCCCCGACAGTTTGTATCAGCGTCTGTGCCGGACAGCAACCACAGGGGGCAGCGATACCATTGCCAGGCGGTTGGCAAGCCTCGATGGACGTCCTCAGCCGCGCACGTACGATAAGGCTTATCGCAGCCATATCGAAGAACTGGCCCGCAACGAAACTTTCCGAACCGAGTTTATTTCGTATGGCGTACGCGAAAAAATAGATACCCGTACCATCAGCAAAGGCCTGGAGCAGCTGCTGGCATCGCCTCTGCCACGTGCCGTTACCCATCCTGCCGTGCTGGCTTTGGTATGTCTTAATATGACAGCATTTTACACCGCTATAATCATGGCCGTGATGGGAAAAGCCCCGGCACAACTACCCGTTTTGTGGGGCATATTGCAGTTTTCGCTTGTCTTTGCATGGCTTAACCGTACTATGGTAACGCTCTCTGCAAAGGTAACGCACCTGCATCATCAGCTATCGCGTTTGTCAAACTTGGCAAAACTCATAGCCCCAACAGAGGCAGGTGTCTTCGATGAGCTTAAAAATTTTCTTGACGGATTGGATAAACGCGGCAACATTATGGGCTTGCTTATCGTTGACAGCTTAGGTCTTTACGACTTTTTCCTTTTGCGACGCTTTGCCCGATGGCACTCGTCGATGAATCTCGACAGCTGGATAGCGCGTATTATACGCACCGATGAAGATGTAACCGTGGCTACACTGTTGTATAACAATCCTGATACGTGCTGGCCCGTATGGGTTGAAGACCCGCAGATAACGTTTGAGGCACGCGACATTTACCATCCTTTCCTTGGCGAAAAAGCCGTTCGAAACAACTTCTCTATTGCCAATCGCAATTATTATATCGTCACGGGTGCCAACATGGCAGGCAAGAGTACGTTCCTGCGTGCGGTGGGAGTTAACTGCGTTTTGGCCGTGGCGGGCATGCCTGTATTTGCAAAACAGCTGACCGTTTCAACGTTCAGGCTGTTCAGCAGCATGCGAACCTCTGACGATTTAGCCCATGGCATCAGCTATTTTAATGCCGAATTGCTGCGCCTTCAGCAGCTTATAGACTATTGCAGGCCTGCTGAAGGCGATGGCTCTGCACAACAAGGTACGTTGCTTATCCTCGATGAGATACTGAAAGGCACCAATTCTTTAGACAAGCTTAACGGCTCACGTGTGTTCCTGAAGGCCATAACGGGATACCCGGTCAGCGGTATTATTGCCACACACGACCTTGAATTGTCGAAAATGGCCGATGAAGACAATCGTTTTCACAACTATTGTTTCGAAATTGAGTTGGGCAGGAAAGTCACCTATTCTTATAAAATAACGCCCGGTGTAGCTGCTAACCAAAACGCTACATACCTGTTAAGGAACATACTTAACGGCATATAGTTTCACCCTTGTTGACATTAAGGCGATACATTGTAGTTGTTAAGGCAAAAGGTTATTGTCGTTTTTCTCACTGTCCGGCGGCCGTCAGCAGCGCGTACGACGGCCGCCGGACAATGGGTGTGACGGTCGTCGTACGCGCTG
>CALIIG010000250.1 GCA_938018155.1 uncultured Prevotella sp. | reverse complement strand
CTGTTCAGGCATATTGGCGTGGAGTCAGGATTGTCGCAAAGTACTGTGCTTGCCATCTTGCAAGATCGGACAGGCCTGATGTGGATAGGTACGAAATCAGGACTTAATCGTTATGATGGCACTTTATTTAAATGGTATTACAGTCATCCCGACGGACATAGTCTTGGCAGTAGTTATATTAATGCGCTTTTCGAGGATGCCAATGGCAGGATATGGGTGGGAACCGATTGTGGCGTATGGATTTATAATCCATTTACCGACTCTTTCTCCCGCTTTGATAAGCGCAGTGCCGATGGAGAGAGTATTACTAACATGGTGAACGTGATAAAGGGTCATGGCGATAAGATTTATATCACGGCTAACGAACAGGGTGTTTTCTGTTACGACCTGCGCCATAACCGTCTTTCACACTTTCGATTGAAAGGCTATCCCAATGTTGCAGGCATGTCCATTGACGATGGTGGGACAGTGTGGCTCGGACTTTTCGGTGGTGGACTATACACCACCAATTACGCTTTTCGCACACTCACACCCTTTCGCACACAAGATGGGAAGACTCCCTTTGCTGACAATATCGTGTCGGCTATACTTCCCTTGGGTAATGGACGTTATGCCATCGGTACCGACAAGCAGGGACTTTCGCTCATAGATGCTGCGCACCACAGTTTTCAACCTGTAGTTGCAAGTGTAGGGGGTAAGGAACTTTTCGTACGTAATCTTATTTTAAGCCATCATGAGATATGGGCGGCAACCGAGCAGGGAATGTTGGTCTATAATATAAACACTCATGCTACACAGCACTTCACTTATAATCCCATGGATCCATTTTCCATATCCGACAATCCGCTCTATTGTCTCTATAAAGACCGCGAGGGTGGTTTATGGGCGGGTTCTTATTTTGGTGGACTAAACTACCTACCAGCCATACATCCCATCTTTGAACGTTTCGTACCGCAAGGTAGTGAGAATGGATTACATGGGCGTCGTGTGCGCGAAATGGTTATGGACAAACAAGGGAAGATATGGATAGGGACAGAAGATAGTGGGCTGAACTGTATGGATCCTGATAGTGAAACGTTTAGCTATATTGTGGATAGCAATGCATTCCCTAATATACATGGTCTTTGTGTAAATGATAATGAATTGTGGGTGGGCACATTTGCTTCGGGCCTGCGAATCATTGATACCCATACCCATCGACTTGTGAAAACATTCAAGGCTGACGGTCGTCCGGGATCGCTTCACGATAACACGATCTTCAGTATAGCGCGTTCACCACAGGGCGTAATGTGCCTTGGTACCATACGTGGTCTGTGTACCTACAACGCCAGTACCCAGACCTTTATCTATGACAGGGCCGTCCCTCCAGTGCTCATCAATGATGTAAGTTTTGATTCGCATGGGAACCTGTGGTTAGCCACACAGACCAATGGCGTATTTATGCGGCATAATGGCCGATGGGAAAACTTTAAAGCAACCCAATCGGGGCTTACATCAAACAAGGCCCTGAGCATATTTGAAGACAGTAATGGAAACATTTGGGTGACAACGCAGGGAGGAGGTGTGTGTAAGTTTAACTTTCTGACTCACCGTTTCAAACCCTTGCAGCAAGGAATTCTTAACAGTACGTCTACTTTCTTCCGCATAGAGGAAGATCGCGATGGAGTATTTTGGCTTTCGGGTTATGCCGGTTTCGTACGCTACGATCCTCATAATGGTGACGTGCGCACCTATAATAACCGTACGATGTTACTCGATAACCAGTTTAACTATAACTCTTCACTCATTGATAAGCGTGGGCGTATTTATTTTGGAAGTCTTAGTGGTATTGTGCGTTTTTCGCCCTCGGCTTTTAAAAAAGAACAGCGCGTACCCCGACTTGTTGCTACCGACCTATATATAGGGAACGAACACGTGGATAATTTCACGAAGGATACACCTTTGGAAAAGAACATCGTGTTTACCCATAAGTTATCGTTGGCCTACAATCAAAATGCTTTTAGATTACATGTTGTACCCTTGAGCTATTCAAGACAGAATTGGGGCTCGTTAGAGTATAAGCTTGAAGGTTTCGACAAAGACTGGCAATCGTTGGGGGCAGACTTCTTTATGACTTATGCCAATTTGCCTGCCGGTTCTTATCAGCTAATAGTGCGTATGAAAGACCAGAATGGAAAGACCTACCCCAATGTGTACAAGTTAGACATTGATGTGCGTCCGTTTTTTCTGTTTTCTTTCTGGGCTAAACTGTTTTATGTAGTTTTGCTCAGTATTTTAATATGGTTGCTAATGCGTTATTGGAACCACCGCTCCGAAACACGTCGCCAGCTGGCTATGGAAGCTTTCGAAACGCGTAAAGAACAGGAACTATACCAGAGCAAGATACACTTCTTTACCAATGTGGCACACGAGATACGGACACCGCTTACACTGATTTTAGGTCCCTTAGAGAATATTCTCAGCACGCAGAAAGTAAAAGACAATGATGTCAAAGACGACCTCAATATCATGTATGAAAATACGCGGAGGCTTACCGATCTGATAAATCAGCTATTAGATTTTCGCAAGACAGAGAAAGATGGCTTGCGTCTGAATTTCGAATATTGCAACCTTACGAAGATAGTTACCGATGTTTATAACAGATTTTGCTCGGTAATGCGTGAGAAGAATATCAATGCCACGCTCTCTCTGCAAAGTAACCTGCATGGATATGTTGACCATGAAGGGTTTACCAAGATCGTAAGCAATCTGATTAATAATGCTGTAAAGTACTGTCTGTCGTATGTCTCTGTGACATTGAAAACCGATGATACGCAACTATTCTTCATCGTGGCTAACGATGGCAATATTATCCCTATGGAACTGCGTGAAAGGATATTCGAACCTTTCTTCCGTATTGATACTGCCGAGCACTCCACATCGGGCACAGGCATTGGTTTGGCCCTCGCTCGTTCACTGGCCGAGCTGCACAATGGTCACCTACGTATGGGAAATGAAACCGATACGAACGTGTTTGTGCTTACCTTACCCTTGGTACAAGATGTACCTGTAAGACTGGATGCCAATGGAAAGGGAGACGCAATAACAGTGAAAGCTGAACCTGAAACTATACAGGAAGCGCAGGCTAAACCATATACGCTGCTGCTGGTTGAAGATAATGTGCAGATGCTGCAGTATGAAAAGCGATGTTTAGAAAGAGAATACAATATTATTACGGCTACTGATGGAGAAAGTGCTTTACTGCAAATGGAGCGTAACAATGTTAACCTTGTGGTTACTGACGTGATGATGGAACCCATGGACGGTATGGAACTATGTCGCCGCATCAAGTACAATGTCGACCTTTCACATATTCCTGTAATCATATTAACGGCCGTTACCTCTGAACGAGGTAAGATGGAGGGAATGGAAAGTGGTGCAGATGCGTACATTGTGAAGCCTTTCTCCATGGATTTCCTTTCACAAACTGTGCAAAACCTGTTACGGCAACGCGAGGAAATAAAGAAGATGTATGCTACTTCGCCATTTGTTTCGGCATCATCTGCCTCTATCAGTCCTGCTGATGCCGAGTTCTTGGAAAGGTTAAAGGCGGCCGTTATGCGCAACATAAGTAACAGCGACTTTAACGTAGACCTCTTGGCGGCCGAGATGAACATGAGTCGCACGAGTCTTAACCGCAAGGTACGTGGCACATTAGACCAGTCGCCCAACAACTATATACGTATAGAAAGACTTAAAGCGGCTGCTGAAATGCTTAAAATAGGCGACAAGAAGGTGAACGAAGTATGTTACAGTGTGGGCTTTTCCAGTCCGAGTTATTTCACCAAATGCTTCTATGAACAGTTTGGCATTTTGCCCAAAGAATTTAATAAAGAATAATGAAACATTTAGCAAAAACAATCCTTACAGCGATTTTATTCGTACCGCAATTCCTCCAGTTTTCATTGGCACAAACTGTAACTAACAGACAGCCGGTGATAGACATGAGCGCACCCGATCCTACGGTGATACGCGCAGAAGATGGGACATTCTATCTCTATGCTACAGAGGATATGCGTAATGTCCCCATTTTCCACTCGGCGAACCTTGTTGACTGGAAGTTGGTGGGCACGGCCTTTACCGACAATTCGCGTCCCAAATGGCTGCCGAAAGGCGGTATCTGGGCACCCGATATTCAGCGCGTTGGCGGTAAATACCATCTATACTATGCCAAATCAGTATGGGGCGGGGAATGGGATGCAGGTATTGGCGTTGCTGTGAGCAATAATCCTGCCGGTCCCTTTGTCGACCGCGGATGTATGTTTACAAGCAAGCAGATTGGTATTCAAAACTGTATTGACCCCTTTTATATTGAAGACGGAGGTAAGAAATACCTTTTCTTCGGTTCGTTTCATGGCATTTACGGTGTAGAGTTGACTGCCGATGGCTTGCATGTAAAGCAAGGCGCTAAGCCACGCAAGGTTGCAGGAACGTTTATGGAGGCTACTTATATCAGGCGGCGAGGAGGGTATTATTACCTCTTCGGGTCGACAGGAACATGTTGTGAAGGGGCTCGCAGCACATACCGGATAACCATTGGCCGCTCTAAAAGTCTTTTCGGACCATATGTAGACAAAGCCGGCCAGCGTCTGCTTGACAACCATTACAACATATTGCTGGATAAAGACGATAGTGTATTGGGGCCGGGACATAATGCCGGGCTGATTACCGATGACGCTGGCAACGACTACATGTTTTATCATGGTTTTAAGGCATCCGACCCTGATGCAGGTCGGGTGGTATGGCTTAGCCGTATAGTTTGGACTGACGGTTGGCCTTCAGTGATGATGGAAAAAGACTCTCAGAAGAATGAAACAGTTCCTGTGATAAAGTCTGATAACCGTGGTGTAGCTACGCGTTCAGGACTGTACCTCAATGATTTCGAGGCCAATATCAAGGGTAAACGCACTCACCTCTATACGCTATCTAACAGTAAGGGCATGGAGGTATGCCTGACAAACTTTGGAGCGCGCATTGTTTCAATCATGGTCCCCGACAGGCGTGGCACATTGCGCGATGTCGTTTTAGGCTATGATAATATTGCTCAATATGCCGATTATCAGCATTTCGGGTCGGATTTCGGTGCAGCCATCGGGCGTTATGCCAACCGAATTAACCAGGGACGCATTGTTGTAGACGGCAAAACAGTGCAGCTGCCTCGCAACAATTATGGGCATTGTCTGCACGGAGGCTTTACGGGTTGGCAGTATCAGGTGTACGATGGCAAGCAACTTAACGACTCAACAGTAGAGATGAGCCTTGTTTCGCCTGATGGCGACAATGGTTTTCCCGGCACTGTGCGTGCCACTGTGCGTTATACACTTACGGCTGACAACGCCATTGACATTAGATACGAGGCTACAACAGACAAGAAAACGGTTATCAACATGACCAACCACTCGTACTTCAATCTCAATGGCAATCCCTCACAACACTGCGAAAACCAACTGCTTTACATCAATGCCGACCGCTATACGCCTGCCGACACAACCTATATGCCTACAGGTCAAATGCTGAAAGTTGCTGGTACACCCATGGATTTCCGCAAGCCTACACCATTGAGCAAAGACATCAATAACCAACGTTTTGCCATGACGCGCAATGCACATGGTTTTGATCATAACTGGTGTTTGAACACTTGGCACAACGGACAACCTGATGAAAGCACGGTGGCAGCCTCGCTGTATAGCCCCAAAACGGGGATTATGTTACAGGTGTTTACCAACGAACCGGGCATACAGGTTTACACAGGTAACTTTCTCGACGCTTCCTTTGCCGGTAAGCATGGCTATCGTTACCCCAAACATTCGGCCGTGTGCATGGAAACACAGCATTATCCCGACAGCCCTAACCATCCCGAATGGCCTAACGTATGGCTCGAAACAGGGAAAAAATATAGCAGCCATTGTATATACAAGTTCTCTGTGCAGTAATTAACAGAGCCTTATCAACACGCAAAAGATTATCTGCCGTGTGTTGTTTGAGAAATTGAGCCCCGCGCTTTCGAACTTATCAACACGCGAAAGAACATCTGCCGTGTGTTGAAAAATGAGCGTATGGACATTGGTAGGCAGCTCCCTGTTCAATGTCCTTTCTGTCAAAGTGCTTTCTTGATACCAAAGCGTTTGAGCGAAGTCTGGGATTATTTTCGTTGATTCTGCTTTTCGCCGTTTTTCCGCTTTCATCCACGGATGACGGGCAGTTTTTCGCGTTTTCTGCATTTCATCCACGGATGATGAGTGCTTTTGGATAAATTTTCACTTTCATCCGCGGATGATGAATGCTTTTCGCCGTTTTTTCACTTTCATCCGTGGATGATAGCTGTTTTTTTGCCTCTTTTTCGTTTTCATCCATGGATGACGAATGATTTTCGGCAATTCCTGTGTTTCGTCGGCCGACAACAGACATTTTTCAGCGTTTTTCGCATTTCGTCGACCGACGACGAGCATTTTTCAGCGTTTTTCGCGTTTCGTCGACCGACAACGAGCGTTTTCTCGCAATTTCTGCGTTTCGTCAGCCGACGACGAGCGTTTTTCTGCATTCTTTGGCTCTCCGAGGGGTTGGAAACACCTTTTTTTCAATTTTCCACTCATCCGAGGCCTCGGAAAGCCATTTTTTCCAGTTTTCTGCTCATCCGAGGCCTCGGAAAGCCATTTTTCCTATTTCCTGCTCGTCC
>CALIIG010000249.1 GCA_938018155.1 uncultured Prevotella sp. | reverse complement strand
TTCTTTAATCCGCGTCCCGCGTTAGCCACATAGGCAGCGCGGGACGTTTTTGTTGGGGAGAAACAGAGAGGGGAAAGGCGTAAAGGCTGCGCGGGACGTTTTGTTGGGGCGAAACAGAGAGAGGAAAGGCGTAAAGGCTGCGCGGGACGTTTTTATGAGGGAGAACTTAGAGGGTTGAGGCGCGAACACGACTTAGTGTTTCGGGCGTCATTTGCAGATAGCTGGCAATGTATACAAGAGGAGTGCGCAAAACAACCTGAGGTTTCAGCTTGCAAAGGCGCAAATATCTGTTCTGGGCCGTTTCAAAACGAAGCAAATCGGCATGGACTTGCGAAATAATCAGGCTCTCTTCCAATATCTTGCGGTAAAGAATCTGGATGTTTACGTTATGAAGTGCAACCCTTTCGAGCTGACTTTTAGGAAGTAAATATACCATTGATGTTTCAATAGCCTGCACCTGCAGCTTTGTAGGTTCTTCCTTAAACAGGCTTTCTATGCACATGAATATTTCGCCATCGGCACCGATATGCTCGGTAAGTTCCTTCTCGTTTTTATAGTAGAACTGCCGGATAAGGCCCTTGTCGATATAGTAAATATTTTCACAGATGTCACCTTCCTGAAGTATCATCTCGCCCTTCACAAATTTTCTGGGGACCAGAATGCTTTCCAAAACATCCAGTTCCTCATGTGTCATCGTACTGTACTTGCGGGCGAGTTCGCGCGCTATATCTCTTGTTGTGTTTTGTAACTCTTTCATTGTTTCTATTAAATTAATCAGATTGCCAGGTAAAGATGTTTAATCTAACTTCAGAACCGCAAGGAAAGCCTTTTGAGGTACCTGCACATTACCTATCTGCTTCATGCGCTTTTTTCCCTTTTTCTGCTTTTCAAGCAGTTTGCGCTTGCGGCTGACGTCGCCTCCATAGCATTTGGCGAGCACGTCTTTCCTGACTTGTTTCACCGTTTCGCGGGCAATAATCTTTGCGCCTATCGCAGCCTGGATGGCTATATCAAACTGTTGGCGTGGTATCAGTTCCTTTAATTTCTCACACATTCTGCGTCCCATCGCCACGGCATTCTCCTGATGAATAAGCGACGAAAGTGCATCAACAGGCTCGCCGTTCAGCAATATATCAAGCTTTGCCAGCTTCGAAGGCCGATAGCTGTCAATATGATAGTCGAACGAAGCATACCCTTTTGATATTGATTTCAGCTTATCATAGAAATCGATTACTATCTCAGCCAACGGCATGTAGAAGTTAAGTTCTATACGATTACCCGATACATATTGCTGGTCTATCAGCTCACCGCGCTTGTCCAGGCACAGCGTCATAATAGGTCCGATAAAGTTTGCCGATGTAATTATTGAGGCTTTGATATACGGTTCTTCAATATGGTCAATCTCTGTCTGATCAGGAAGACCGCCCGGATTGTGCACTTCGAGTGCCTCTCCCTGCCTGGTATACACCATATACGATACGTTAGGCACGGTGGTTATCACCTCCATATTGATCTCTCTGTCCAATCGTCCCTGTACAATTTCCATGTGGAGAAGCCCCAGGAAGCCGCAACGGAAACCAAATCCCAGGGCTTGTGAGCTCTCCGGCAGGAAGGTAAGGCTGGCATCGTTAAGCTGAAGTTTCTCTAAAGACATACGTAAATTCTCGTACTCGGCGGGGTCGATAGGATATACGCCCGCAAAAACCATAGGCTTAACTTCCTGGAAACCTTCAATGGCTTTGTCGCAAGGGTGTTCAATGTGCGTAATGGTATCGCCCACTTTTACCTCAGTAGCATTCTTAATTCCGGAGATAATATACCCTACTTCGCCTGCCGAAAGCTCCTTTCGAGGCTCAAGATCCATCTTCAACACGCCCACTTCGTCGGCTGTATATTCCATACCCGTCTGCACAAACTTTACCTTATCGCCCTTGCGTATGGTGCCGTTAACTACCTTGCCAAGCACAATGATACCGCGAAACGAATTGAAAATTGAATCGAATATAAGCATTTGAAGCGGCTTTTTAGTATCTCCAACAGGAGCCGGTATGCGCTCAACAACCGCCTTTAATATGTCAGGGACGCCCTCTCCTGTCTTACCACTTGCACGAATTATGTCGTCAGGGTCGCATCCTATCAGGTCAACAATCTCGTCTTCCACCTCTTCAGGCATTGCGTTAGGCATGTCAATCTTGTTGATTACCGGAATAATCTCAAGATTATGGTCAATGGCAAGATATAGGTTTGAGATGGTCTGGGCCTGTACTCCCTGCGTTGCATCAACAACCAGAAGCGCACCTTCACATGCTGCTATGCTTCGTGACACCTCGTAACTAAAGTCGACATGTCCGGGAGTATCAATTAAATTGAAGATATATTTTTCTCCATTCAGCTCATATTCCATTTGTATGGCATGGCTCTTAATGGTTATTCCCCGTTCACGTTCAAGGTCCATGTTGTCTAGTATCTGGTTTTCCGTAATCTTAATTGTTTTGGTAAACTCCAACATACGGTCAGCCAAAGTTGATTTACCATGGTCTATATGGGCTATAATACAAAAGTTTCTTATCTTATCCATGCACGTAAATAATATGCTTTTACGAGCAAAGGTAATAAAAAGATAGAATAACTGAAACGTCCACTACATATTTTTAATATCTTTGCATAAAACATAACCCGCAATATGATCATGACAAAAAGAACCCTTCTGCTGCCTTTATTAACTGTATGTTTGTGTGCATGCCATCACGAAACCCTCGATGACAGGGCCGAAAAATACACAAAAGACTATACCGAACGCTTCTGCCCTACTCCCGTTCAGGACATGCAGCGCACGGACAGCCTTACTTATGACCGCTCAACACATACGTTTAATTATTACTTTACGCTTGTCGGCAAGGCCGATCATGAGGATATTATAAAGGAAAAACAAAAGGAAATTATCGATGCTTTGCTCAAACAGCTAAAAGAAAGCACCTCTGCAAAGGTTTATAAAGACGCTGGATTCAGCTTCCATTACATCTTCAGGTCAGGGAGTAAGGGAAATATTCTACTCGAAAATACCTTTACATCAAAACAGTATAAAAAGTAAATCTTCACTATTTTAGCAGATTTGCTTTCAATTAAATAACCATCATCATGACATCATTGTCATTTGATGATGGTTATTTTTTATCATAGCAACCCACTCTTTACACCTTATTATATAATAAGGAAGGTTGATTGTCAAAATAGTTTATTCTTCGCTTTCGTCCTCTTCCGAGGGTTTCATATTGGTGTACACGTTCTGCACATCGTCGAAATCTTCCAATTTCTCAACCATTTTATCTATGGTTTCGCGCTCCTCATCGGTTACATCCTTCAAATCATTGGGAATATAGGTGAACTCGGCAGAGGTAATTTCGAAGCCGTTTTCCTCAAGATGTTTCTGGATTTCTCCAAAACTCGTAGGCGTTCCGTATATGGTTATCTCCCCCTCCTCGTCGTCAACATCAAAGTCTTCTTCCACACCGAAGTCAATCATATCGAGTATAAGTTCGTCCATATCAATGCCGTCTTTCTTCTTAAATGTAAAAACGGCCTTGTGGTCAAAGAGGAAACTCAACGAACCTGTTGTACCAAGGTTACCGCTAAACTTGTTAAACACCGAACGAACATCGGCTACGGTACGTGTGGTATTGTCGGTAAGTGTGTCTACCAACACCGCAACACCGTGAGGTCCATATCCTTCATACGTAACTTCCTTATAGTCGCTGGTATCCTTTCCCATCGCGTTCTTGATAGCTCTTGCAATGTTATCCTTGGGCATATTCTCCCTTTTGCAGGTAGCAATAATGGCTCGAAGGCGCGGATTATTTTCAGGTTCGGGGCCTCCTGCCTTAACAGCGATGGCAATTTCCTTACCTAACTTGGTGAATGTACGGGCCATGTGACCCCATCTTTTGAGCTTTGTAGCCTTACGATATTCAAATGCTCTTCCCATTGTTTGAAAAGTATATGATTAAAATTGTATTTATATGGTTTATATTTATCGCAATTCTGCACCCAGCTTTGTGGTCAGATTGTGTTGCAGTTTTTGCATAATGGCATCTATTTGCTTGTCGTTTAGTGTGCGCTGATCGTCTTCAAGAATGAAGTTAACGGCGTAACTCTTCTTGCCTTCAGGCAGATTCTTACCTGTATAAACGTCAAATAGCTCAACCTTCTTCAACAGTTTCTTTTCTGTCTGGCGTGCTATCTGAACAATGTCTGCAAACTCAACATTATTGTTTATCAGCAGAGCGAGGTCACGACTAACCGATGGGAACTTACTCAATTCCTTAAATTCGATTTTGTTTTTCTTGGTATCCTTCATCAGTTCGTCCCAGTTTATCTCGGCGTAATAAACGTCCTGTTCAATGCCTAAGCTGTGTGTAACCTTCTTTGCCAGCTTGCCAAATTCAACCAAAAGCCTGCCACTGCGGTTACGTCGCGTCAGTCCGTAGGCAAAAATATTGTTATCAGTGTTGCTCTCAACAATGATACCTGCCGGTATTCCCGCTCTGGTGAAGATGTTTTCTACGTATGCTTTCAGCTCGTAGAAAGAAGAATCTTCGTCAGCATGCGCCCAACTGCCCTGTACACGCTTGCCTGTTACCCACAGGGCAAGGTGGCTTTCCTGCGAGTAAGCACGAACCATATCGTCGCCATTATCCTTTTCAGGTGTATAACGATAAACGTTACCCAGTTCAAAGAATTTCAGGTTGACACGCTTTCTGTTGATATTTCGTGCCAGCGATTCAAGGCCACCGAACACCATGGTTTGTCTCATCACGCCCAAATCGGCACTTAAAGGGTTCATCACCTTTACCGTATTGGCCCATGGATATGCGTTAAACTCG
>CALIIG010000248.1 GCA_938018155.1 uncultured Prevotella sp. | reverse complement strand
CAACGCAATGGAAAAGCTTCGGGGCGATTCTATCTTCGACAGTACGATGAACTGGAGCCTGAATAACACCTTTGCCATCTCGCTTCTTGAGGGTTTTAACAAATGGGTTAAAACAGGGGCCAAGATATTTGCTTCTTATAACCTTGACCATTATACCCTTCCGGGGCTTAACGGCAGGAATACATGGAACGAGCATAGCATTGTAATTGGTGCCCAATTGAGCAAGACACAGGGCAAGACACTGCATTATAACGTGACGGGAGACTTTGCTACTGCCGGATATAATATAGGAGAAATACACGTTGATGGTGGCGCAGACGTTAACTTTCCACTGTTTCGTGACACCATGACACTGGCAGCATCGGGATTCTTTCATCATGAAAAGCCTGACTTCTACTATCGTCATTATCATGGCAAACACCTGTGGTGGGACAATAACAACCTGTCAATGGTTGAGCATTTTAGGGTGCAGGGTGTGCTCAATTATCAGAAAACGCGAACACGTTTGCGTGTAGCCTTCGACGAAATTAAGAATTATACCTATTTCTCTACAACGTATTCTACTACTCGTGACGCCCGATTGCAGAACGTTGTACAGGTTGAACAGCAGACAAGTCCTATCACAATTGTTACAGCTGAGGTTGTACAAGACTTCACATTTGGTCCTTTAAATTGGGAGACGGTGCTTACTTTTCAGAAGTCTACCAACAACAACGCTCTGCCCCTACCCGCTTTTAACGCATACACAAACCTGTATTTAAAGTTTAAAATAGCACGTGTGCTACACTGTGAACTGGGTGCAGATGTACGCTACTTTACAGAATACGAAGCCCCCGAATACATTGGCCCCATCGGACAATATGCTGTTCAAGGAAACAACACAAAAGTAAAGCTCGGCAACTATCCCGTCGTCAACGCATATTTCAACTTTAAATTGAAAAAGGCAAGGTTCTTTGCGATGATGAGCCACATCAATAGCGGCATGGGAAACAAACGTTATTTCCTCACCCCTCACTACCCATTGAACGAACGTATTTTCCGTTTGGGCGTGAGCTGGACCTTTGCAAACTAAACCATTCTTACAATTTGTATGAATAAGGACATCTGATACCCGACGGAAAAACGACTTACACGATGAGTGAAAATACCAAAATTATAACCAATAGCTGGCGTGCATGGTATCTCGCTGCGAGGCCGAAGACGCTAACTGGTGCCGCAACGCCTGTTATAATTGGTATTGCTTTGGCATTGAAAAGTGCTGGAACAGACGGCTTTCAGGTTGTACCAGCCATGCTATGTCTGCTGTTTGCCTGGCTTATGCAAATTGATTCGAACTTCATCAACGATTATTTTGACTGTATTCATGGCAACGATGATACCGCTACACGCCTTGGACCGAAACGAGCCTGCGCCGAAGGGTGGATCACACTACCCGCTATGAGGTTAGGCATTGCTGCAATCTCGATACTGGCCACAATCGCAGGGGCACCATTAATATGGTTCAGAGGGTGGCCAATGATTATCGTCGGTGCTGCATGTTTGTTGTTTGCTTTCCTTTACACTACGGTATTTTCGTACCGTGGTATGGGCGATGTGCTTGTACTTGTGTTCTTTGGAATAGTACCCGTTTGCCTTACCTGTTATGTTGTTGTGCCTGGAAAGGAACAATCAATACCCTTCGTTGTGTTCGTCATTTCCATTGCTTGTGGCCTGGTTATCGATACATTGCTGTGTATAAACAACTATCGTGACCGTGACAATGACCGCAGAGACGGGAAGAAAACACTTGTTGTAAGATTGGGAAACAAGTATGGAGGGTTGCTCTATCTTGCAACGGGGTTAACAGGATGTGTAATAACGCTTTGTGTTTTGTTGAATATGGCACTGAGCCTTAATACAATTAGTATGGCAATTATTGGTACTATTTTATACTTCATATACTTATTTCTGCATATCAAAGCATATCAAAGTATGATTCGTATTGGCCATGGCCGTGAACTAAATAAGGTTCTTGGCTTAACGGCAAGGAACATATTTATATACGGAATCATCACCTTTCTTAATATTATACTCCTGGGTATCGTATGAAACAGCAGGTAAACCTCGATATTATGACCTTTGTTGAACAGCAGATTCTGCCACGCTATAATGCTTTTGGCAGGTCACACGGTTTGGGACACGTGCAGCGAGTAATCAAAAGTTCGATGCAATTGGCTTCCATGATTGGTGCCGACCTCAACATGTCGTATGTTATAGCTGCTTACCATGACCTTGGAATGGAAGGCCCTCGCGCCATACATCATATTACAAGTGGAAAGATTCTGCTCAGCGATGCACGTTTAAGGAAATGGTTTTCTGCCGAACAAATTAAGATAATGAAGGAGGCAGTAGAAGACCACAGGGCGTCAGCATCGCGAGAACCCAGAAGTATTTATGGGAAAATAGTGGCTGAAGCCGACCGCGATTTGGAGCCGGAGGTTGTGTTTGCTCGTGCTATTCTATACGGAATAGAGCATAATCCGGAATTAAATAAGGAGGGACAATGGGAGCGTTTCAACCATCACATGGAAGAAAAATACAGTAGAACCGGCTACATACGCCTTTGGATACCAGGCTCGCCCAACGAAAAGAAACTACGGGAAGTGCGCGATACCATTGCCAATAAAGCGAAATTACGAGAAATTTTCGACAGAATCTACCAGCAAGAAAGCCTAAAGTAAGTCTATTTAACACCCTTGAGCTATATCTTTCGGCCTTTTATTTTAACCACTTTACCAAACCATTCAGGAAATAGCAAACCACTAAAGGAAGCTCGAAACGTTAATATATCGTGAGCTTTCTACATAAAAACAGAGCAGTTTTCAACGCTGAGGGAAGATGTAAAAGTGCCTGTCCTTATTATAATCTATCATCCATTGGTCAAGAATTACAGGCTCATTGAGAGCACGAATGGTAAGCGTGTGAGGGCCTGATGACAATTGAATACCGTGCTTAATGATGATTTGACCACGCAAAACGCCTTGTTTCCATGTCTCCGTACCCACTGCATTGGTTATTTGTAGCGTGTCAGGGGTTGCTCCATCAAGGCTTATACTGATGGCCATAGGTATACCGGGCTTCCCGTGCGTAGGGATAAGGGCCAACCGTAATTCAGCCGTTCCCTCGTCAGAATTGAATTGATAGGTAAGAAAACCGCCCCTCTGTATCTTAATTGATTTCAGCGAATGCCCCAACATATTGAGTTCTTCCCATCCTCGTGTACCCTCAAAGAACTCGCTTCCTGAACGAACAATACATCCATCATTGTCAAAAGTGGCTTTGACAGGCTTCTGGTGGCTGTACGTTTCTATTTCTTTTGCACTCAAAGTATCAGGTAAAAGCGGTGCTTCAAAGACGGGAAGATTACGCGGTTGCATGTTCATCAGTCCACGCCACTTTTGTTCATTAATCGTGTTATAAACAGTAACCAGCCACTTCAATTTCCGATAGGCCATTACACTGCGTACTGCAGGCTCAAGAGCCTCACGGTCGTGATGGAAACTTGCAACCCTTCCTATATGACGTGCCTCTTGTGCTTGTAATATCTTTGTGGCCATAGCTGCCGACGACATAATCGGATATTCAACCATTGCAAAGTAGGAACTCTTCAGATTATCAGAAATAACATCTTCCAACTTTAACACCGAGAGCGACAAACTATCATAATCATTAAGATACCTTTCAAGCTCATTGCCAAACTCTTCTGCACTAAAGTCGGTATTATTCACCTTGTTTTCATTAGAGAATATAGGATTAACACCAGCTTTTGGTGCTTCATTCCATCCCATAAACTCGGGTCTTCTTATCCCTGAAAGCCTGTAAAAAGTAATCAATGGCTTTATTAAACGTGCAGCAGCCTGCTCACCAAACTGAACGCCAAGCCAGTTTTGCATGTGCTGTTGCACTGTTGTTGGTGTAACAGTGTGGATATTCCAGGCCATATCCATGAACAAATTAAGCTGGTATGCCGCCACTTTCGGATCGTGAATAGTCACCATCCACAAGCGGTCTGCACCATTATTATAAGCCGTTTGCATCTCATTGCAAATCAATCGGGGCTGTGTTGTACACAACCAAAGGTAATCATGGGGTTGTCCCTGAAAGCTAAGGTGATATAAAGCAGCACCATGAGGAACATACTTGCCGTCGGCATCAGCACGCTTTAACATATAACCGTAGCCGTCGTCAGCCCATAGCGTCTTTACGTTAACAGACTTTTTGTGTTCGTGTAAGGTCATTATGTCACCATGACGAGGCGTTGCGACCACCATGGAAAAGGAGTCAACCAACTCGCGATTGGCTTTTATATCGAAAAATGTAGAGGCTTTTTTATCCCAACCTTCGCTGATAGTGTTAGCCCGCAAGCGCAGCATTAATTCGAAAAACTTTCGATAATATGCAGGTCCAAGACCACCGTCTGATGACGATTCTCCAAAATACGTCTTATCCCATTGGGCACTACTCCACTGAACATCATCAATATTGATACCACGATATTCAACCGAAGGTATCTCAATTTTGTCTAAATTTTCATCTATTTCGAGGTGCTGACGCTGGCGTGGCGTAATATCGCCCCACCATTTCCAAGGGCTTATGCCCGACATTTGAGAAAGTTCTAACAACCCATACGCCGTACCCCGACCGTTACTACCTGCTATAACTATCTGCTTTCCACGCACACCTATCCAGAAAGCATCCGCATGGACAATGATTTTCAGCAATGGAACACGCATCATTTCAAGAGCTTTCAGCTCCTTATTCGAAGCCATATCTAATTGATATACGGCAACTTCTCCCTGGTTACTTACGTGGCAGCGATGACCTGTAAGTGCTTTCATGTCGTCTTCAAAAAGTGCAGCTGCCTTCGTAACAACAGAACTTACTTTATCTTGCAGCCTATAAGTAACAGATCTGCCCGAATGCCATACCATATTACTGCCCTTTACAGTAAAAGGAATAAACATAAACAGAAAGAGGAAAGATAATATATACTTTTGCATCATGGAAAAAAGTATGCGATTCATGGAAAGGTTTGTTTCAAAGTATTGATACAAAGGTAGTAAAATACTTACCGTTAAGGAAAATATTTAGTTTTTATTTGTATTTTAAATATATAATCGTTATTTTTGCGTCTCACAAAAAATACAGACACATGATGACATTATATCCGAAACTTATTACCGATGCTCTGTCGAAAGTAATATATCCAGGCACTAAGAAAAGCCTGATAGAGAGCGGAATGTTGGCCGATACGCCCAGCATAAACGGCATGAAAGTAAGGCTGACACTGATATTCCCACGCGACACTGACCCTTTTTTGAAGTCGACCGTC
>CALIIG010000247.1 GCA_938018155.1 uncultured Prevotella sp. | reverse complement strand
AAAGACAAAGAGAAAAAACAACGTAACCATAGAGGCAAAACAACAAAAAGTTACCACGATAACGCGATAACCTTTATACTTTGCCCGTGACAACAAAATACACGGCGTGGTAAATGAACACTGTTTTACCACGCGCATTTGTTCTGCCAATAATACTACGGGTGCACCAAAGTGCCTATTTCCTCACCCTGCATCACCTTTTTCAGGTTGCCTACCACGTCCATATTAAATACGTAGATGGGCAAATTGTTGTCCTGACACATGCAAATGGCGGTTAAATCCATCACTTTCAGTCCGCGCTCAAGCACGTCATGGTATGATATTTCGGTAAATTTCGTGGCTGATGGGTCCTTTTCGGGGTCAGCGGTATAAACACCGTCAACGCGCGTACCTTTCAGCATCACGTCGGCTTCAATCTCAATTCCGCGCAGCGAACTGCCCGTATCGGTTGTAAAATAGGGGTTGCCCGTACCGGCTGAAAATATGCAAACATAGCCGTCGTTGAGGGCATCAACAGCTTTCCACTTGTTATAGAACTCGCCAACAGGCTCCATTCGTATGGCCGTCATCACCTTGTTTTTCACGCCTATGGCACCCAGGGCCGAACTTAAAGCCAACGAATTAATAACCGTAGCACACATACCCATCTGGTCGCCTTTCACACGGTCGAACCCTTTTTGGCTGCCACTCAGTCCGCGAAAGATGTTTCCGCCACCAATTACAATACCAATCTGCACACCCATAGCGTGTATTTCTTTTATTTGGTTGGCGTAATCGGCCAATCGATCAGGGTCTATACCGAAGCCTTGCTGTCCCATAAGACTCTCGCCAGAGAGCTTAAGCAGAATTCTTTTAAATCGTGTCATGTTTTCTTTATTATTAAATTTTTATCTCTTGCAAAGGGATTTCTCTTAGGAGTCAGGAGTTAAGGAGTTACGAGGAGTTAAGACAAATGTCTGCTCAACGATATGATGAAGTACCCGGACTATCGGAATAATACTCATTCATCTGTGTCTTTGCATATTCAATTCAACAAAGTGATGTCTTAACTCCCTCTAACTCCTTAACTCCTGACTCCTAAAAGGAGTTTTCCTAACTCCTTTACATGAGTCCTTAAAGGGCCTCATGTAAGAAATTTACTTCCTTAAACGCATAGCTTCTTACACGTCCTTCGCGGTCACGAAGCACCAAATGGCCATCGTCTTCAACCGCAACGATGGCCGCTTCAAAGCGTCCGTCCTTGTCCTGATAAGCATAAAAGCCGTGGCTCCGGTACAGATAGCTCATGTAAAGCGTGGCTATTTTATCGTATTCACCGTTGCGAAGAACCTCCAGACAGGCATCAATGCGGCGCACAATATCCTTGAGAAGCGTCATGCGGTCGACGTCGTGCCCCAGAATTTGTTTCAGCGAAACAGGGTTGGGAGCATTGCTACGGAACACCTCCTGGTTTACATCCACTCCCGTTCCAATAATACAGTCGGCAATATGACCGCCCGAAAGCGTGTTTTCGATGATGGTACCGCTTATCTTATAGTTGCGCCAGTAAATATCGTTAGGCCATTTTATAGTAATACCGGTGGTGTATTCGGCCAGCGAATCGCGCAGTGCCAGGGCCACAGCCTTGGATATTACAAACTGGCTTGTGACGGGAACCCACACCGGATGGCAGCAAACGGAGAACAAAATATTCTTGCCCCGTTCGCTCTCCCAGGTGTTAGTGCCTTGTCCCCGGCCCGCCGTCTGGTAGTCGGCATAGGCTACTATCATGCGCGGTTCGGGCTGAACGCCGTCGAGCGTGGCCAGAATCGACTTAATATAATTGCTTGTACTGTCGGTTTCGTCAATGTCAATGAACCGTACATCCGCCAGCGGGTCCTTCTTTCGCTTAAATAATGAGTGGATTGAAAGCATCTTCTATATGAT
Organism: uncultured Prevotella sp.; assembly: GCA_938018155.1. Lineage (GTDB taxonomy): Bacteria > Bacteroidota > Bacteroidia > Bacteroidales > Bacteroidaceae > Prevotella. The sequence continues at coordinate 3,451 of CALIIG010000247.1, read as the reverse complement.
TAATCCGGACGTCACCGCTTTCATTTTTGCCAATAAGGGCAACAATATCAAAGCGTAAGTCCTCGGTTATATCGTTTAGTTTTACGTAGTTATCGGCTGCACGGCCTATGCGTTTCATCTTTGAAAGCGTAACGGCATCTTCGGGAAGAGCGGCATCTGACGTTGTGCGCGTCTTCACTTCAACAAATACAATGGTGGTTTCATCGGCAGTTTTACAAATCAAATCAATATCACACAAACTGCTTCCGTGACGCCAGTCGCGCTCAAGAATAACGTAGCCCTTACGTCGAAGAAACGCTTCGACATAACGTTCGCCCCATTTTCCCAGATCGTTATGCTCGGCCATGCTGACACCTTATTATATATGCAAAAGTAAAACAAATCTTTTACACCTCAAAAGTTTTGCATACCTTTGTAACCTATACATCGCCATCACACGTTATCAACAGCCATTATGAACGAAGAGCAGAACGCAGCCGACGAGCATTTTATGCGTATGGCCCTGAAGGAAGCGCAGGCAGCCTTTGACGAAGGCGAAATACCCGTAGGAGCTTTAGTGGTTAACGGCGGACGCATTATTGCGCGCGCGCATAACCAAACCGAGCAGCTGCACGACGTTACAGCCCATGCCGAGATGCTCGCTATTTCGGCAGCGGCCAACTATATGGGCGGCAAGTATCTGACAGGCTGTACGCTTTATGTTACCGTTGAGCCGTGCACGATGTGCGCGGGTGCCGCAGGGTGGGCACAGATAAGCCGTATTGTTTACGGCGCGGCTGACGAAAAGCGGGGATTTAAGCTCATAGCCCCCCATGCTCTGCACCCTAAGGCTACGGTAACGACGGGAGTGTTGGAAGACGAGTGTGCAGCACTGATGACGAGTTTCTTTAAAAACAAACGGTGAAAACAGCCTTTGACAGGGTTGTTTCATCATTGTACATGATAAAAAAACAAACATCAACATTCGCCTTTTCCAATGCAATGTTGATGTTCTTTCGCAAATATTCCTTACTTTTGCAATCATGCTTATTAAACCTAAAAAACGATGAGGAAGATTCTTTTTTCTGTGCTGCTCGTGGCTTGCAGCATGAATGTGCACGCACAAGTGAAGTTACAGCCGCTGTTTACCGACAATATGGTGCTGCAACAACAGGCCAATGTACCCATCTGGGGTGAAGACAAGGCCGGCAAAAAGGTAACCGTTGTTACCTCATGGGACAAGAAACGATATACCACCACAACCACAGCCGAAGGCAAATGGAAGGTATCGGTAGCCACACCCAAGGCCGGAGGCCCTTATTCTATTACGATAAACGACGGCAAAACCGTTCGTCTGAACAATGTTCTCATAGGTGAAGTGTGGCTCTGCTCGGGACAATCGAATATGGAAATGCCTGTTGTAGGCTGGGGAAATGATTATTTTAAGGCCGAACATAAGGACGCCGACAATCACCCAAACATACGTTTATTGCAGCTCGATTTGGTGGCAAATGCAAAGCCTGCAACCCATTTTAAAGCACGAAACAACGGGTGGTCGGTATGCAACTATGCAACATTGGCACCCTTTTCGGCCACAGCCTACTTCTTTGGACGCGACCTTGAGAAGCACCTTAACGTGCCAATAGGATTGATTCAGACTTGCTGGGGAGGAACATTGGCCGAGGCATGGACGGGAAAAGAATCGTTAGAACTCGACCCCGACTTTACAAACGGTTTGAAACATCTTTCTGAAATTCCCGCTTCGAAAGCCGAATCGCAGAAAAAGTACGAAACAGCATATGCGCAATGGCAAAAGGATATTAACAACAAAGACGCGGGAATGAAGAACGGCAAGGCCCTTTGGGTTGCGCCAAACTTCAATGACAGCGATTGGAAAACGATGAAAATTCCTTCGCTTTTTTCGCAGAACGGTCTGGAAAAATTCGATGGAATAGTATGGTTCAGACGCACCATCGACATACCTTCTTCAATGGCAGGCAAGAACCTTACGCTGCAATTAGGCCCCGTTGACGATATGGACGTAACCTATTTCAACGGTGAACGCATCGGCGAAATGTCAGGATGGGAAAGAGATCGTATTTATCAAATTCCGTCCCGATTGGTAAAAGCGGGTAAAAACGTGATTGCCGTGCGCGTGCTCGACCCCCAGGGCGACGGCGGTATATACGGTAAACGTGAGGTGATAAGGTTGGTTGCCGAAGGAAAAAAAGGTGAGAAAAACGTTACACAGGAGTTGGTTTTAACTGGCGAATGGCACTACAAGGTAAGCACAAACATGGGCAACCTGCCGGCAGAACCCGTAAATCCGAACAACAATCCGAACTTGCCCACCGTGCTCTACAACGCTATGATAAACCCGCTAATACCTTATACTATTAAGGGTGCAATATGGTATCAGGGCGAAGCCAATGCCAACCGCGCATATCAGTATCGTGAACTGCTGCCGCTGATGATTAACGACTGGCGCAATCGTTGGGGATACCGCTTCCCGTTCTATATTGTTCAACTGGCCAACTTTATGGCAAGACACGACCATCCTACCGAATCGGCATGGGCTGAACTGCGCGAAGCACAGGCCATGACGACAAATTTGGACAATACGGGCATATCATGTACCATTGACATTGGGATGGAAAAGGACATACACCCCAGCAATAAGCAGGACGTAGGACACCGTCTGGCGCTCATCGCAAGGGCAAAAACATACGGGCAGAACGTCGAATTCAGTGGCCCCCTTTATAAGTCGTACGAAATGATGGGACACTGCATCCGCATCCATTTCGACCATACGACGGGCGGTTTAAAGACAAACGACGACCGCCCTGTTACAGGATTTGCGATAGCCGGCCCCGACCATGTCTGGCATTGGGCCACGGCAACGATTGACGGGAACAGCGTAATCGTGAGCAGCGACAAGGTGAAATTCCCCGTGGCCGTGCGCTACGCGTGGGCCGATAATCCCGCCTGCAACCTGTATAACGGCGCAAACCTGCCCGCCTTCCCCTTCAGAACCGACAGCTGGAACGGCGTAACATACGGAGTAAAATAACTGTAAGAAGTTGATATACAAACATTAACTATTCTGCCCTGCGGTATAAACCGCGGGGCTTTTTGTTGACAGCCGGATACCGGTCAGTAATAACCGTCTTCCATTTTATGTGTTATCGTAACCCCGTAAAACAAAAAAGCCGCCCTGAAACAGAGCGGCTTATCAAGCTATAATGGTGTAAAACCGTGAAAATAATCATGTCATTCAACAATTAGGAAAACGTTATCTTATGAGAATAATGATATGATTTCATCATAACCACTATTTTATTACACAGGAATTACCATTTTGCTTTGCAGGAAAAATTATTTTATTTCACCAAAACAACAAGATATTTGCTTGTGCTCCAAAACAGTTGCGGCGTGGTAATTTGCAATACATACTGCTTGTTATTGTCCAAAA
>CALIIG010000246.1 GCA_938018155.1 uncultured Prevotella sp. | reverse complement strand
TCTCCTTCGCGGTCCTCATCAGATGCAAGCCAAATCTTTTTGGCAACCTTAGCATTCTTCTTCAGTTCAGTTACAATCTTCTTTTTATCCTCCGGTATCTCGTAGTCCGGCTCAAAGGTCTTCTCGTCTATGCCGAGTTCTTTTTTCTTCAAATCGCGAATATGGCCATATGAAGACATTACTTTGAAGTCTTTCCCCAAAAACTTCTCTATCGTTTTTGCCTTCGCAGGACTCTCTACAATCACTAAATTATCTTGCATCTTGTCGCCTTTATGATTAAATGGGTAGCAAAAGTAACTAAATCTTTGTAGCTACATTATTATATAGTGATAAATTTTGTTTTTTTAATATTCGTAATTTCCTCCTGAATAAAGGCTCAACATGATGCATAATCATAATGATTATTGCATATTTTAATACATTTAAAACCTCGGATAATACAAAATATAGAAAGAAAAAGTATTGTTCATCTATATTAGAACATGCTCACGTCCAAACAGAAATGATGAGATATGTAATAAGTCCAGCAACTTACAGAGCAGGATACAACCCAATACACATAACGGTAACGATATAATCATGAAGATAATACGCGTTGAATCGAACCACAAATAAGGTATAAATACTTTACAACACAATGTAAAAACGGGAGAAAATATGTATAAAACCAAAGAATTGCGCCCTAAATATGCGAGCGTTCGGCCCGGTATCTCTGGTATAAAAGGGTATGTTGTCAAGAGAAATGAGAAAATAAAATAAACAATAAGTATACCACCAGGTGATGCTTTATCAAAAGTTTCAGGGTGAAAAAACAAAATAATCAGAACCACAAATGACCACCACGATTTACGGAAAACGTCCAATAATGAATGTCCGCTCTGCCGAATTGCAATTCCAATCCAGAAATACAAGGAACAATCTAAGGCAACAGATCCCAACAATGACATCATATAATATAACAGTCCCAAGACTATAAGACGTGAAAAAGCAGAAGCCTTTATCCACCTGAACGTTACAAAGTATAAAACTCCACACAATATCAGCGTATGAAGATACCAATAAGGGCCGAGCGGATTAACCAGCAACTTATTAAAGAATACCTGTAATGTCAAGTTTTCTATATGGTCTTTTACGGGCAATACTGAAGCCATCCCCACATACCCTGCTTCCATTACAACGTATGGAACAGCTAACCACAGTATCGTTCGGCCATATTGCCGCACAGTTTTGCCCACATTCATCAGATAACCTGATATAATCAGGAATCCCGACATATGAAAGGTGTATACAAATTGCTTCAGATAAGGATAACCATCGGCAAAATAAGCCAAATGAAAAACGATCATCAAAAGGATGAAAATAGCCTTTAAATAATCTATCTCAGCAACCCTGTTTACTTTATTTTCTCTTTGAATGTTAATAAAATTCATACGTTCATCAGCCGGCTGTAAAATATTATATATGGTTATAAATGCGCTTATTCCTCCCACACACCGTAGTTAACATATCCTGTTTTTGCCCCTGGCTCATGTGAACCATCGTTTTTTCCTCCATTGTCAGGAGCGTTATCAAGACCCGAAGCAGACTTGCTTTCACTTAAACTACCTGGCGAACCGGCAAGTATGGCATATTCAACTAAAGCAGGATAGATTGTTATAACAGGGGAAATGTATTGTTTTTTCATTCGTTTTCAATAGGATAGTTCAGGTTATATTCTAATATTTTTCTTCGCCATAACGTATGGTTTTCAAACATTACCGTATAATTCTATAAACAATAATGCTTTTATGCTGCAAAAATACTAAACATTTTATATATCACAATAATAGTTCTTTATTTTCTACACTTTTGTATTGAAGTTGAATGAATTACTGAATATACTGTATATTTCACAGCAACTTTAAATCCGGCAACGGCATATTTTACATAGATAACAACTTTAAACGGAGCGTATAAAACATACAAATAAAATGTAATTCAGGCATAAATGTACGTAATTGCATCTAAATAACATGCAAGATATTGGCTAATCGGCCTATTTTGGCTACTTTTGCACAAATATCTTTAGAGCATGACATACGATAAAATGGCTGCTGACAGAAGCAAGGGATTAAACGATGACGAGGTAATTGCATGTAGAAAACAGTATGGCGACAACGTCCTGACACCCCCAAAACACGTCTCTCTCTGGAAGCTTTACCTGGATAAATATCGTGATCCCATCATTGAGATACTGGTCATAGCCGCGCTTATCTCGCTCGTTCTGGCCTTTATACAGAACGATTTCATCGAAACCATCGGTATTTTTATAGCTATTTTCCTTGCCACAACAGTTGGCTTTTACTTTGAACGCGACGCTGAAAAGAAGTTTCGTGTGCTTACAGCGTTGAACGAAGACCAGCTTGTCAAGGTACGCCGAAACGGTAAAGTAACCGAAATACCGAGGCGCAACATCGTCGTGGGCGATGTTATACTAATAGAAATAGGCGATGAAGTGCCTGCCGATGCGGAGCTTTTGACGGCCGTTAACCTTCAAATTGACGAATCAGCACTTACGGGTGAGCCTCTCACTACGAAAGAAGCATTGAACGATACTGAAAGCAAAGATATAAAACAACGTCATTCTTATGATACCGAAAGACCGGAATCGGCTGTCTCTCACGAAAGTACCTATCCCCGAAACCTTATTCTTCGTTCGACGATGGTGATGAACGGCCATGGCGAAGCTGTTGTTATTCGTGTAGGTGACAATACAGAAATTGGCAAGGTTACTATTTTATCGAACGAGAACACGCACACCCAAACCCCTTTAAACTTACAGCTTAACCGACTGGCACGTCTTATATCCAAAGTAGGTGCCGTTGTTGCCATTGTGGCTTTCCTGGCTTTTCTGGTGCACGATATTCTTACAAACAGTATCTGGCACAGCCGGAATTATGTGGGAATGGCTCAAATTGTGCTCAACTATTTTATGATGGCGGTAACCTTAATTGTCATGGCTGTACCCGAAGGCTTGCCCATGGCCGTAAACCTTGCGCTGGCACTGAACATGCGCCGCATGCTGAAGTCGAATAATCTGGTGCGAAAACTCCATGCCTCTGAAACGATGGGAGCTACAACCGTCATCTGTACCGACAAGACGGGCACGCTTACAGAGAACCGCATGAGCGTGTCGTCAATGCTTCTGGCCGACGGCCCCACCGGACAAGACAATGCTAATCCCGACGCCGAAAGCCGGAACAGCCTTTTCTATATGGCTCTTGCCGTTAACTCAACGGCTGAGCTTGACAACGGTAAACCCATTGGAAACCCCACAGAAGGTGCCCTGCTGATGTGGCTTGAACAGCAGGGACAAAGCTATCAGCAACTGCGGAAGGAATGTAAAATTATCGAACAGAAGCCGTTTTCAACCGAGACAAAGCTCATGGCTACGACGGTTTCGGTTGGCGATAAAATCTATACCTTCGTGAAAGGAGCCCCAGAAATAGTGCTCCAGATGACGAATCTTCCAAATGCCGACCGTCTCAAGGTAAAGGAAATACTGCTTACCTATCAGCGTCAGGCCATGCGCACGCTGGCCTTTGCCTATTGCGAGGGAGGCTTCCGCACAAAGAACCTCACCTATCAGGGCGTGACGGGCATCTGTGATCCTGTAAGGAACGATGTGCCTGCAGCCGTTAGCCAGTGTCGCAAGGCAGGTATAGAAATAAAGATGATAACCGGCGACACGTCGGCAACTGCCATTGAAATAGCACGTCAGATAGGTATATGGCCCACAAATGAGAACGGCGATGAAGCCGAAAAACACTTAAAACTGTGGCACATTACGGGTGCCGATTTTGCCGCTCTCACCGACGACGAAGCCTACGAACGTGTCAAACAGTTGCGCGTGATGAGCCGCGCCCGTCCCGCCGACAAGCAAAGGCTTGTTGAATTACTTCAGAAACGCGGCGAGGTTGTAGCCGTTACGGGCGACGGAACAAACGATGCTCCCGCACTGAATCATGCGCATGTGGGTCTTTCTCTGGGTACAGGGACGTCGGTTGCCAAGCAGGCTTCCGACATCACGCTGCTTGACGACAGCTTCCATTCCATTGCCTCGGCCGTGATGTGGGGCCGTTCGCTGTATAAAAATATTCAGCGGTTCCTCTTCTTCCAGCTCGTCGTGAATCTCTCGGCACTGCTGCTTGTGCTCGGCGGCTCTGTTATAGGAACCGAAATACCCCTCACGGTGACGCAGATTCTGTGGGTGAACATCATCATGGATACCTTTGCAGCCCTGGCCCTGGCTTCGCTTCCGCCGTCGCGCGAAGTGATGAATGACCGGCCCCGTAAGCCGTCGGCCTTCATCATAACCAACAGCATGTGGCGCGCAATAGCATTCTGTGGCACGGTTTTCTTTATTATCATGCTGTTATTCCTCATCTGGTGCGAACGTCACGGACAGGGCAGCATCATCGACGTTCACGAACTAACGCTCTTCTTCACCACGTTTGTGATGCTGCAGTTCTGGAACCTTTTCAATGCCAAGAGCCTTGGCTCGGCTTACAGTGCTTTCCGTTACTTCTGGCGCGACCGCGGGCTTGTGCTCGTGCTTACGCTGATTCTCCTCGGCCAATGGGTTATTGTTACATTCGGAGGACGCATGTTCCGCACGCTCCCTATGAGCTTAACCGAATGGCTTGCCATCATCGCCTCAACGGGATTCGTGGTTTTGGGCAGTGGCGAACTGTGGCGAGGGATAAACCGAATAAGGAAAAAGATAGTTACGGCATAGATTCATTTTCAGGGCCGGCAATAAGCTCTGTCAACTTATTTCAATACAATAAAAAGCTCACACCTTTTAATCAAGGTGTGAGCTTTTATGTTTTAACGGGCATGGCACGAGGTCTGCCCGCAATAAACTCAAATTACCAGATTATTCGGCCACGGGGCGGACGGGTGTTCCGAACGACCGAAAGAAAACATCAGTCTTCGGCTGTGCACCACCCGAGGTGAAGTACAGACAGCAACCGCCTGCCCAGCTGTATGCAACGGTCGGGAGGGCTGTCCGGCTGAAGCCGGAAGTCCCATCACCCTCTCGCCCACCGTTGTAGGCACTGCGCCAACCTGAAGCGGGGAAGTATATGGTGGCGTCGGGATTGGTAATTTTGTTGTTGAAGTTCCAACCGTTCTCCCATGCACCGCTGACATTCAGCGGACCGCCGTTCTCACCATTCTTCGTGAAACCTGTAAAAGCATTGCCTGTAGGTATGTGGAAACCGGCAGGGCAGGGGTCGTAGACAGTCTTAACCACGGCGTCATCGGTATAACCTACTGTGGTATTATCCATTGACCAGAGGTTGTATTGTCCAAACAGACTTGAAGCTACGCTATAGAATATCTCGGGATGTTGGATACTATTTGGGATGCTCTGCCCACTTCCGCTGGCAGTAAAGGAACCTTCCGCCGGTGCGTCTATACTTGGAAAAGCGTCTTTCCGACCATACTGATAGAGCGCGGAGTAACCCTGACGCACGTTGCCCGGATTCTGCGTGATGGTAATTTCTCCGGTCTGCTTAGTGCCTCCGTTGGAGATTTCCTGCTCAACTTTGATCTTTACCTTGCGGGGTACTGAATAGCTTGTACTTTGCCATGAGGTATATTTCCATCCGAGATCTTCCTTGATAAGCTTGTAAACCTTGTTCTGGAAGTTCGTGCAGGCTACGGTTCCGAGTGCCTCCTGCGGAGCAAACCACAGATGCCATGACCATACTACCGTGCCGCCTTTGGTTACGGCAATGACGGCATTGCCATTCTTTATCTTGTTTGCGGGAACATGGAAGTGAACAAAGGCGTTTGTTCCGCTGCCCTCTACGTCGAGGCTGCTTGTTTCTACAAGGCCGCTTTCGTCAGCCCATACTATTTTTGCGCCGTCAGGGGCATTGGCTCCGCCGTTAGTCTGCGTAATCCAGGGGTTGTCAATAGCAACACCGGCATGGTCAACAAAAGTGCTAAGGATAACGCTGCTGACATTGGCGGTATGGTAGGAGCTGGTATTGGTTGTACCATTCGTGATGGCGTTACCGTAAACCAAAGGTATCTTGTAGTAGCCCGGGGCAGAGATAAGGTAAGAGTTAGCTGTATTGCGATTCGTGGAATTACCCTTGTAGTCGTGAGTGGACAGGTCGTAATAGTTACCGGCAGAGCCTTTGGGCGTGGCGGTCTTCAATGCGTTGTTACGTGCAGCGAGCTTATCGACAAGGCCTGATGTCTGCA
>CALIIG010000245.1 GCA_938018155.1 uncultured Prevotella sp. | reverse complement strand
TGAGGTGTAAGCGATGGATCGGCATTTAAATCATAGTTGAATGTCCCTACATAAAAGCTGTAAAACAGTATGCCAATCAGGAAGAAAAGGTCGGCAAAACGCGTAACAACAAACGCTTTCTTGCTGGCATGAACGGCTGTATGCTTGGGATAATAGAAACCAATGAGCATATAAGAGCACACACCGACAAGCTCCCAAAATAAGTACATCTGGAAAATATTGGTGGCAACTACCAAACCCAACATCGACATGGTGAATAAAGACAGATATGCATAGAAGCGTTGAAAGCCCTTTTCATACTCCTCAAACTTATAATTCTTGTCACGTTCAGCCATATAACCAAAGCTGTAAATGTGCACCATCAAACTAACTGTTGTAATAACGATGAGCATCATTACGCTGATTGGTGTCAGACGAAAGCCGATATTAAACGTAAGTAACTCCGTAAACTTTAACCAGGTAAAGTTGAAAACCGTTACCGTAGGGTACAAACCGTCAGCACCTCTGCCTTGAATGAAGAAGTATTCAACAGCTGTATAGATGCTTAAACCCCACAAAACAGCAAGCATGCACGTCCCAATAACGCCGGCTACAGGCTTTTTCATCTTCATTCCTACGAGCCCAAGCAAGAGGAAACTCAGGAAAGGGAGAAGAAGAATTAAAAATGAATAACTGTATTGCATTGTGTATTAGAATTTCATATTTTCAATACTGTTCACCTGATCACTATGGTAATTACGGTAAACATTGATAATAATGGCTAGTGCAACAGCTGTTTCTGCAGCACTTATACCCATGGAAAACAGTGTAAAGAAGAAGCCTTCGAACTGCTCCGGGAAAAGAATCCGGTTGAAAACAGCAAAGTTTAAGTCTACCGAATTGAGCACAAGCTCTATAGAAATAAGCATTGCCACGAGGTTACGATGGGTAACAAAGCCAAAAACTCCGATAAAAAACAGCAGCGTCGATACTGCAAGGTAACAATAAACAGGTATCATTTGTCATCCTCCTTTCTTGCTATCATTACACCGCCAACGATGCAAGCCAGCAGAAATACTGAAATAAACTCAAAGGGTAATACATATCCAAACTTGCCGGAACCGACGAGAGCCTGTCCTATTTGTTGCATGGGAACTTCCACATCAGCCATTTGAACGGCCTCATCAAGGAACTTATTCTTCATCAATATCACTGCAACAACTGCCAATCCAGCCAGACTTATCAATGCTCCCTGCATGATTCGGACTCCACGGAACCGTGCAACGAGATTCTGTAATGACTGTTTTGATACCAGCTGGATGGCAAAAATATACATGATGGTAATGCCACCCGCATAAATAGATACCTGTGCAGCTCCGAGGAAAGTATAGTCAAGCAGGAAATAAATTCCTGCTATACCGAACAAAACAAATAATAACCATGTTGCGGCACGCATGATGCTCTTCGTCATTACTGACATAATAGCTGAGCCAAGAATGACTAAAGCTAAAATACTAAACATTATAATATTTGCCATAATCGCTTATTTGGTTTTAGTATTAAACTTGCCAATCGTTAAAGGAGCACCACCATCAATCAACCTTGGTAATGAACCACCCTTGTAGATTTCTTTGTCAAGATGAAGCACTAACTTCGAGCGGTCAAAGACAGAATTTTCAAAATCGTTGGTAAATTCGATGGCATCAAAGTTACAGGCGTTCACACAGAGCTGGCAAAACATACAGTCTCCCAAATCATACTGATAATCATCAAGCTGCTTTTTCTTCTTACCGTCCTCCAAAGTCTCCATGTGAGCCGTAATCTTAATGGTGTCATTAGGACATGCTTTTTCGCACATGGTACATGCAGTACATTTATAATCGCCCAATTTTAAACCGCGAGCCTGTATCTTTGCATCCTGCAATTCGTCCTCAGTAACACGTTTAAAGACGAGACGACCGCGGTGACGCTTGGCAACATGCAGTGTTGTCTCACGGTTTTCAGGATACTGTTCGGTCGACTTAGGCGTGAAATATTCCTTCATGGTAATTTTCAAGCCGGTAGCCAAAGTCTTTACAGCCCCCTTAATACCGCCAAAATATGATTCAGACATATTTCTTATTGTTTTATTTTTATTCTTTAATCCTTGTACTTTATCTCTCTTAGAATGTCCACCCCAGTGCCACACAACATGTCATGACAACCAACGTGAGCAACATCAAAGGCATGAGATACTTCCACTCAAGCTTCAGAATATGGTCAATTCGCAAGCGGGGGAAGGTCCAGCGAGCCCACATCAGAATCCAGATAACAAGTAAAGTCTTGCCAATGAACCAGACAAAGCCCGGGATATAATTCATTAATGTATCAAAGCCTCCGATGCCAATGTTCAGCGGTGCCCACCCTCCGAGGAAGATTGTAGCGGCTAAACCTGATATAACAACAAGGTTTAGATATTCAGCCAGGTAAAAATAGCCGAAGCCCATACCCGAGTATTCCGTATGATAACCAGCGGTAAGTTCACTCTCCGCTTCTGCAAGATCGAACGGACCGCGGTTTGCTTCTGCATTACCTGCAACAAGGAATACAAGGAAAGCCACCATAGCGGGGATATGTCCCTGTATAACAAGCCACTTCCAAGGACCGGTCTGGGCTGCAATAATATCAGTCAATTGCATGCTTCCGCACAATACAACAGCTGTAACCATGCAAAGACCGAGCGACATTTCATACGAAATCATCTGCACTGCACCACGCATTGCCGAAACAACAGAGTATTTATTGTTCGAACCCCAGCCTGCAAGAATAACGCCTAAAACGCCGATAGAGCTGATGGCTGTAACCATAAACACACCCACATTAAAGTCGAGAACCACTGCCCCCTTGTTCCAGGGAAGGAACGAAAATGTTCCTACCGACGCAATTATAGTAAGTAATGGTGCAAGAACATAGAGGAATTTGTCCGATCGATCAACGCCAAAAATCTCCTTAATCAGCATTTTTAGCACATCGGCCATGACCTGAAAGATACCCCATGGCCCTACACGCATAGGCCCTAAACGGCATTGGAACCATGCACATACCTTGCGTTCGAAAAATATCATAAACATGGCTATCAGGGCATACAGCGTTAAAACAACTGCGCCCACAAGCACACATTCAATCAGGAGCGTCCAAAAATCACCAAGACCACAGGTCTGTCGGAGAAGATTATCGACCCACTTTGTAACTATTGAAAAGTCAAACATTGTGCGAATGTTGTTAATTCTTTATTCTTTTATTATATTATTCTTTTTATGCTACTGCTTATTATCGGTCAAGGTCAGGAATAACAAAGTCGATACTTGCGCCCGTAGCAATAAGGTCAGCAATCTTTTCGCCCTTCAACATCTTGTCAAAGGCACCGGCAAGTGATAGTCCCATCGGACGCATTTTGATACGATAAGGACTCTTATCTCCTCTACTGTCAAGATAAACACCAAATTCTCCTGCTCCGCCTTCAACAGAAAAGTACCACTGTCCTTCAGGAACTTTAATGATTGGCTTCTGTTTTACATAGAAGTCGCCTTCGGGAATGTTATCAATCAGTTGCTCAATGATATTCAAGCTCTGATATATTTCATTGATATGAACCATGTAACGAGTCATCGAATCGCATCCTATTCCGGTAACTTGCTCCCATTCAACCTTATCATAAAGGGCATAAGGATGATTCTTTCGCACGTCATTCTTCCAGCCGGCTGCACGTCCTGCGGGGCCGGTAAGAGCGTAATCAATCGAGTCATTCAAGTTCATGTATCCCACTCCCTCCAGGCGTTGATGTGTAATTACATTGTCACCAAATACGTCTAAGTATTCTTTTACCATCGGACGCATATATTTACAGAAGGTTTTTACGTTCTGAACGAAGTTCGGATCAATATCATCCTGCAAGCCTCCAATACGGTAATAGTTCTGAATAAGGCGACCACCCGTAGTCTCTTCCATCACGTTGAGCAGGTGTTCACGGTCGCGCATGCAGTAAAGAAAAGCCGTAAGGGCACTGAGGTCCTGCGCACAGGTCCCGAGAAACAGCAAGTGATTGTCAATGCGCTGCAGCTCATCCATGATCGTTCGTATGTATTGAATGCGATCTGTAAGCTCTACACCCATTGCCTCTTCGATTACACCTACCAGCGCATGGCGGTGATGCATGGCACAAAGATAATTTAAACGGTCGGTCAATGCGAGCGTTTGTGGATACGTCATGCTCTCCATCATCTTCTCCATACCACGGTGAATATAGCCCAAATGGGGATAAACATGCTTAATGGTTTCGCCATTTACAATGGTTTGCAAACGCAAAACGCCGTGCGTTGAAGGGTGGTTGGGACCGAAATTAATCACAAAGTCGTCCTCATCAAACAAGCGATGCCTGGTTTCATAAAGATTACCGGCTTCGTCTAAGTTCCATTCCGAGGTCCAATCGCTCTCCGGTTCGTCCGTCATTGGGAAACGATTCTTCTCCGGACTCATGTCAAAGTCCTTGCGAAGAGGCCATCCTTCAAAGTCGTTACGCATGTAAAGACGACGCATATCAGGATGTCCGAGAAACTTAATACCGAGGAAATCGTAAACCTCCCGTTCCAGAAGGTTCACATCAGCCCATACATAATACAGTGAAGGTATTACATAATCGTCTCCTACTTTCTTAGCGAGCTGTTTAACTGACAAGCGTTCATGTGTATCGGTATTTTCGAGAATGTAGATACATCCAAGCCCTTCTTCGGGCCCAAAATCCTCACCTGTTATCGTAACAAGGTAGTCGAAATGCTGTTCCTGCTTTAGTTTCGTCATCTCTGAACGAAAGCTGTCAAAGCCAAATTCCTTATTTTCCAGTTTCATATCTTTCTACCTTATTTATTATTAGCATTGTTTTCGCCTTCTGTATTCAGCGTATCCAGCTCCTGAGCAAGTGCTTCAACATCCTTCTTATCAGGTGTACAGCTAACGATAATCGGGTCTTTTATGCCCAGCTTTTCGTTTGAAAGTATTTCGTTTGAAAGGCCATGAAGCCCGCCTTGCGCCAAACTTCTTGCTCTCTCTTCGCTGTTCATCTTATGGTTAGCTCCGCCAAAGAACTTCTCAATCTTCACTTTACGCTGGAGCTGCATCATGCCATACAGTATCGCTTCAGGGCGTGGGGGACAACCAGGAATGTACACATCAACAGGAACAAGCTCGTCAATGCCGCGCACTACGCTATAACTCTTCTTGAAAGGACCGCCACTAATCGTACAACCGCCTACGGCAACGACATATTTCGGCTCCGCCATTTCGTCATAAAGACGCTTGAACACGGGGGCCATTTTGTTGGTAATGGTTCCCGCGCACATAATAAGGTCGGCCTGCCGGGCCGAGTTTCGTGTTACCTCAAAGCCAAAACGAGAGAAGTCGTAGCGTGAGCAACCTACGGCCATAAACTCGATACCACAGCACGATGTACCAAAGGTGAGCGACCAAAGCGAGTTGCTTCTACCCCAGTTGACAAGCTGATCGAGGCTGCCCAAAACAACATTTGTGCCGCCTTCATTCAGTTTTTTTGCAATGTCTTCTAATGTATCGTTATCCTTAAACTCGCTATAAGGAATACTTTTTATATGTGGTTTTCTTACTTCCATTCCAAGGCTCCTTTCCGCCATGCGTATGCAAGGCCAAATACTAAAACAAGAAGAAAGAATCCAATGCTCACTAAGGCCATGGTTCCAAATTGTTTAACAACTACGGCCCAAGGATAAAGGAATACTGTTTCAATGTCAAACATCAGGAAAAGGATGGCAAAAAGGTAGTAGCCTGCGTGCATAGGCATCCAGCTGCTGCCTCTTGTGGGAATACCACACTCAAATGGTTCACCCTTAACCGGATTGTATGAACGGGGACCTATCAGCCTGGCGACAACATAAGCACCTGCTACCAGAGTGACAGCCGTCAATAAAACGGTAACCAATAAAGTGAAATTCATAAAAAAATTATAACGTTATTTAAATATAATCACTTAAGTGCTTGCAAAGGTAACAAATCTTTTGATAAACTCAATCTTTTAAATGGAAAAATATGTCATGCCGACATTACAAATTAAAGATTTTATCCTCACTCACGTAGTAAACAATTATGATAACGTCTTTACTGCTATTTGTAAAAGCCGTTTTACCCAAAAGATATTGTTTTAAGCCTGTAAAAGTCATCGTTCGACGGCCGTCAGCAGCGCGTACGACGGTCGTCGAACGATGGGTGTGACGGC
>CALIIG010000244.1 GCA_938018155.1 uncultured Prevotella sp. | reverse complement strand
TGTGGTTTAAATTCTTTCAACCTGCTTGACCCCTTTCACCCCCTTGAGCTTCTTAATCAGGTTCTGAAGGCGCGCGGTATCTTCAATTTGTATCGTCAGATTGCCTGAAAATAAGCTGTCATGAGAGTCAATATTGATAGACCGCATGACGATTTTCTCGTCCTTTGATATAATATTTGTGATGTTAGATACCACGCCAATGTCATCGTTGCCGATGATTCGGAGCGTAATTGCATATTTCGACTGTCCCTTTCCGCTCCAGCGGGCCTTCACAATGCGGTAGCCAAAGCGACGCCTCATTTCTGCAGCGTTCGGACAATCGCGCCGGTGAATCTTTATCCCACCGCTTACGGTGACGAACCCAAATATCGCATCGCCGTAGATAGGATTGCAGCAAGGAGCCAGCTGATAGTCGATACCTTTGAGGTTTTGGTCAATGGTGAGCACATCTTCGTTGTCGCGAAGCATCTCCTCGTCATGGTTTTCAAAGTTGAATTCTTCGGCCGGGCGCGCCTCCTTGTCCTTATTGTTTTGCAGGTGTTCGCGCATTTCGAGGTAGGATGCTATCACATCGTTGGGGTCGAGCTTGCCATCTGCAATCAGCCTATAGAAGTCGGAAACCTCCTTAAAGCCCATCTTTTTAATGAGATGGCCCATGATATTCTCTTCAATATCAATCTTTTTGTTCTTAAAACGCCGCTCCAGCATTTCCTTGGCATAGAGCGAATCCTTGGCCTGCGTTTCCTTTAAGGCAAGACGAATCTTGCTTTTTGCCTTCGTCGTTGTGGCGATATTCAGCCAGTCGTGCTTCGGTGTCTGGTTGGCTTGCGTCACTACTTCTACGGTGTCGCCGCTGTGCAGCTTCTCACGCATGGGCACCGCCTTGCCGTTGATACGCCCTCCGGTGCAGGTGTTGCCAATTTTAGAGTGGATGCGATAGGCAAAATCGAGGATGGTTGCACCCGCCGGAAACTTAAAAATATCGCCGCGGGGGGAGAATACATACACGTCTTCGGGCTGCAAAGACATACGGAATTGGTCCATCACCTGGAGGTTATCGCCGGCCTCCAACGCCGAACGGATGTTGGCTAACCATTCATCCATCTGTCCCCCTCCTTTAATACCTTTGTAACGCCAGTGGGCTGCAAGGCCGTGCTCGGCGATGTCGTCCATGCGCTCTGTGCGTATTTGCACCTCGACCCACTTCTTATCCGGTCCGAGAACAGTAATGTGCAGACATTCATATCCATTCGATTTCGGAACGGAAAGCCAGTCGCGAAGCCGTTTCGGATTGGGCTGATACATGTCGGTTACTATCGAATATACCTGCCAGCACTGTTGTTTTTCCTTTTCGAAAGGGGAATCAAGGATGACGCGTATGGCAAAAAGGTCGTATATTCCCTCAAAGCCACACTTCTGCTTTTTCATCTTTTGCCAAATCGAATGTATCGATTTCGTGCGGCCTTTGATATGGAATTTCAGTCCCGCTTCCTCCAAACGGTGTTCCAGGGGTTCAATAAAACTGGTGATATAAGCGTCGCGTGAGGATTTCGTTGCGTTGAGTTTCTCGCGAATCATGTAGTAAATGTCGTGCTCAAGATACTTTAATGACAAGTCTTCAAGCTCGCTTTTCAGTGTGTATAAGCCCAGCTTATGAGCCAAGGGAGCATAGAGGTAGCTGGCCTCTTCGGAAACTTCGTGCCGGGCTTCTTCGTTGTTCGTGTCGCGAATCTGCCGCATAATGTTCACGCGGTCGGCAATCATGATGAGGATTACACGCATATCCTCGGCGAAACTCAGCAATAAATTACGGAAGTTATCGCTCTCAATGACAGGATTTTTCTCGTATAACTTCTGTATTTTAGCCAGTCCGTGCACAATGCGTGCAACGTTATCGCCGAATGTTTTCGCAATATTGTCGTAGTCATCGGCTAAGCAACCATAGAGCAGGGTAGCGATAACGCTGTCGCGACTCAAACCTATTTCGTCGACGATTATGCAGGCAGTTTGCAGCGATGTAAGCACAGGGTGCAAACCAAATACATCACGTTTAATACCCTTTTGAGCAGTTTCGTGAAGAAACCGGATAATCTTTTCTTCGTCTCCATCTTGCATTGACGGACCAATGACCTCGCGCAGATGGGCCGTTAACTGCCGTGCCTCTTCCTCTTCCCCGGGTGAAAACTGAAACTTTTCTTCCATACGCTGCTGCCTTTTAAATGGTTTGCTCTTTGTAATGCGAAGCCCTTGTCATGGGATACACCTTATATAATAAGGTATACCTGATGTTGACGGGTAGTTAATATCATGTAAAGCAAAGTTAAGATAAAAACGACGGGATGACAAAACTTATTATAGTTTTTAACTCCTGCGTCAGCTTTTAGTTGACTTTTGTAGCAAATTGTATAATTAAAAAACAATAAAGACGCTTACTTTCTGAAAGAACAGGCAAGCGTCCTTATCATTGTGTTATGTTGTCGGTGCTGTCATTTCATGGCGTTAATGCAATAAAGCCATGACTTTTATGCACCTTTTCACCTTGTTTTACGCTTCAAGACACTGGTCAAGCCGGGCTTCTATCGCCTTCCTGTCAAGATTTTGACCGATGAAAACAATCTTTTGCATGCGGTCTCCATACTTGTCATCCCAGTCCTTTTCAAGCTGCGGGTTGCGCTTGTACAGTGCTTTGCGCTCCTTTTCAGGCATGGTAGCATACCACTGGCCGGCGTTGGTGATGTTGAATTGCTTGCCCGATTGCTCAAAAAGATAGCATGTTTCAGGCTCGTCAGCGAAATAACACATGCCCTTTGCGCGAACAACGCCCCTGGGCCACTGTGTAGAAACGAATTCGTCGAACGCACCAAGGTTCATCGGACGACGGCGATAATATACGAACGTTTCGATGCCATACTCCAGAGCTTCGCCCGATTCCTCGTTCTCAAGCTCCTCATCTTCGTCCTGCATGGCCTCAATCCAGCGAGCCGATGTAGCCACTTTCTCAAAGTTGAACAGGTGTGTATTCAGAATCTTTTCAAGCTCAATGTTGCCGTAATCGCACTCCATAATCTCGGCTTTGGGCTGAATGGCACGCACGACCGCCTTCAAATGAGCCAGCTCTTCTTTGCCAATTTCAGAGGCCTTATTCAATAAAACAATGTTGCAAAACTCTATTTGTTGGATAACCAAGCTCGCAAGGTCATCCTCTTCAAGATTTTTTCGCTGCAGCTCATCGCCTAAACCGAACTCGTCGCGCATACGTAACGCATCAACAACAGTGACTATTGCATCAAGTCGTGCGGCACCATTCTTCAGCAGTTTGGCGTCAATCATCTTCGGATAAGTGCTTATCGTTTGTGCGATTGGGGCAGGTTCGCAGATACCACTTGCCTCAATGACGATGTAATCGAAGCGTTTTGTGTTGATAATATCGTTGAGCTGCTTTACAAGATCCATCTTAAGTGTGCAGCAGATACAGCCGTTTTGCAGTGCCACAAGGCTGTCGTCGCCCTGTCCTACCACGCCACCGTCCTGAATAAGACGGGCATCAATGTTCACCTCGCCGATGTCGTTTACGATAACGGCAAACCTTATTCCCTTCTCGTTAGCCAGAATTCGGTTCAGAAGTGTTGTCTTTCCGCTGCCTAAATAGCCCGTAAGCAGCAGTACGGGAGTCTCTTTTGTATCCATATTTCCGTTGTTATACAGTTTTGTTCCTTCTATTATACAGTTCTGTCTTTTATATTATACGGTTTTATTTTCTACGTAATATCATTTTCCCCACAAAGTTACAAAATTCGTGCCGCAATGATTTGTTGTTGACTTTATTTAATCCTTTATTGTCGTTGTGTGGTAAACGTGGAACTCTGTCCGGCCCTATTACGGCATCTTCTGATAATATCTGTAGCCTGTGTGACCAATAAAAGTACTGCGCCATCCCCTTGTAGCCAGCTGGCTTACAGAAGGATGGCGCGAAGATGACAATATATTGTCCCTGCTTATATGTAATATTATCTCTGCTTATTTTACGCCGTTCATGGCTTTTATCACCGTAATGTCGCCGTTGTTATGCGGTGTTCCGTCGGCATTGAGGATGTCGTGGAACCACTCTAACGGCTCGCTGCCGTCAGGATAAGGCTCGTTCCATGCAAAGCGTGTATTGGTTTTACCCGTAACGAAGCCCCAGTTGATGGCCATTACGTTGTGTTTTTTCAGCATGGGCATGGTGTTATAGAAATAACAGTCTGACCTGCGGGCCATGTATTCGGTACATATCAGCGGACGGTTGAACATTAAAAGGTAACGTATTTGTATCTCGTGTTCTTCGGGTTTACGATAGTCGTGATACGAAATAACGTCAGAATTTCCCAACTGAAAAGCATTAAGCTCTTTGAATTTTAAGTCGTTATTCCATACGCCTGCGGTGAGGGGCTGTGACGGATTCACGCTTCTTGCCCACTCGAAAGCCTTGCGGAGCAGGGGCAGAGAGGTGGCAAAGTGGTTGCTGTTGCCCGGTTCGTTATACAAATCCCACATGAGAACGCGCTTGTCCTGACCGAAAGTTTTGACAATATCTTTCACATAGCGTTCTAATTTAGGGAATAAAGTAGTTGTGTCTTTACGCAAACTCACGCTTGGATCCTGCACCCAGCCGCTGTTATGCACGCCTGTTTTCGGTGCGGGCTGGTCGCCATAGTGCGACTCCGGGTTCCAGCAGTCGTCGAAAAATACGAAGAACGGGCGGATGTTATGACGCTGACATATATCGAGGAATGTTGATATGTTTTTCTTTAACTCCTTTGGACTGTGTTCGTAAACAACGCTGCTTAGGAACACACGCATTGTCTTGAAGCCCAGTTGCTGTGCCCATCCCAGCTCCTGATCGATGCGCTTGGGGTCGAATGTCTTCGCGCTCCACATCTCAATCTGGTTGATGGCCGTTGACGGTATGTAGTCGCAACCCGACATCCACGGCATTTCTGCATACCATTTGTTGGCGCGTTCCTCGCTCCAGCGGCCAGAAAGAGTTTGTGCCTGCATGGTTGAGGCCATTAAGAACAGGAAGAACAGGCAGGTAAGCCCGATAGTTTTTTTACAGTTCATGATAAAAATTGTTTTGGTTTAATAAGATTTCGGGCACAAAGATAAATAATAATTCCGATTTCGTGATGATATTAATGCAAAAATATATATATTTGCGCATCTAACGAAAACCATCAAAACTTTAAACAATGAAAAAGCTAAGAAATCTTCTACTTTCAGTATTCCTCGGCTTAAATGCGCTTGCCCAGGCGCAGCCGGCACAACGAACGTTCCTCCCTCCCACCATGGGGTGGAGCTCATGGAACACATTTGCACTTAACATCAGCGACAAAATTATAGAAGGACAGGCCGATGCCATGGTTAGCCAGGGGTTGAAAGAGGCGGGCTATCAGTATATTAACATTGACGATGGTTTCTGGGACGGCCGGGCTAAAAACGGTCAGCTCATCATCAATCGCAAGCGTTTTCCCAATGGTATGCGCGCGGTGGCCGACTATATTCACAAGCTCGGGTTGAAGGCCGGCATATATTCGGATGCCGGTGACAACGCCTGCGGAAGCAATGCAGGAACGCAAGCCTATGGGCTGGGGATTGGACTGGCAGGATATGAGGAGCAGGACATTAAGACATATTTGCAGGATTGGGACTACGATTTTATTAAGGTAGACTACTGTGGCGGCATGCACATGGGGCTTGACGAGCGCGAACAGTACACGAAAATAAGCAACGCCATACGCAAAACCGAGCAGCAGACGGGCAAACGGCTGGTGTTTAACATCTGCCGATGGGCGTATCCGGGCACATGGGTAAGCGATATTGCCGACTCATGGCGCACTACGGGCGACATCTGGGACGGCTGGCCATCGGTAAGGGACATTGTAAAGGAGAACCTTTACCTGCAGGCTTACACGGGCGGAGGCCACTATAACGACATGGACATGCTCGAAATGGGCCGCTCAATGAACGAGAATGAGGAGCGCACGCACATGGCATACTGGTGCATTGCTTCCTCACCGCTGTTGATTGGATGCGATATGGCCAGGCTCCGTCCGTCGTCATTGGCACTGCTTAAAAACAAAGACCTGATAGCAATGAATCAGGATGCCCTGGGCATTGGCGCACCGGTGGTTCAGCGTGAGGGCGATGTTTACGTGGTTGCAAAGGATATGGAGCAGCTCCACGGGTCGAAAAGAGCTGTCGTTGTCATGAATTTGACCGATGCAGAACAAACTATTCGCGTTGACCTTGCACGCCTGGAGCTTAGCGGTAAAATACAGGTTCACGACTGCTTTACAGGGCGCAACCTGGTGGTTAAGCCTGCCAAAAAGGGCACACAACAGGTGTTTGATGTGACCGTTCCGGCGCACGGTTCGCAGGCTTACATCATGACGGGCACACGTATAGCCAAAACCCACTATGAGGCTGAGGAATCGTGGCTGCACAATTATCAGGAAATCAAGAACGCCCAGACGGCTAACTATAGCCAGAGCACAGAGGCAAGCGGAGGTGCTTACGTTTATAATGTAGGCGGGAATGCACGCAATTATATGGAGTGGCGCAACGTATGGGCCGACCATGACGGCAACTACATCATGACTGTTCGCTATGCTTCTAACGAAAACAGGTCGGCAGACATCACCGTGAACGGCGTCACGATGAACAATGTAGCCATGCCAAAGGGAACGTCGTGGGACAAAGACTTCCGCACGGTCGACGTACCCGTTACGCTAAAACGCGGTTATAACACCATCTTGATAGGGCAAGACTATGGCTTTGCGCCCAATATCGACTGCATGGACCTGCACGAATAATGCAACCATACGAAGGCAACGCCCCACGTCAGGGGCGTCCTTTTATAGATAAAAGATAAGTTTTTAGGATGAAAAAGAAGTATAACATTGCAGTTGCAGGCACGGGTTACGTGGGCCTTAGCATTGCAACGCTGCTCAGTCAGCACCAGCACGTGACGGCTGTAGACGTAGTTCCTGAAAAGATAGCGATGCTCAACGAGCGTCGTTCGCCTATCCAGGACGAGTATATTGAAAAGTATCTTAGGGAGAAGCCACTCGACATCAGCTTCACTACCGATGCCGGGGCAGCCTACCGGGGGGCTGATTACGTGGTGATTGCTACGCCCACGAACTACGATTCGGTAAGAAACTATTTCGATACCTCACATGTTGAGGAAGTGATTGAGGCCGTCATGAAGGTCAACCCCGCGGCTGTCATGGTGATAAAATCTACTATTCCCGTGGGCTATACTGAAAGCGTGCGCCGCAAGTATGGCAGCGACAATATTATTTTTGCCCCTGAATTTCTGCGCGAAAGCAAGGCATTGTACGACAATCTTTACCCCAGCCGCATCATTGTAGGGCGTCCCGAGGGCGACAAACGCCTTGATGAGGCCGCCCGTATTTTTGCCGGCATGCTGCGTGAAGGGGCTTTGAAGCAGGACATTGAAACGCTTTTCATGGGTCTTACCGAAGCTGAAGCCGTAAAATTATTTGCCAACACCTATCTCGCACTGCGCGTAAGCTATTTCAATGAGCTTGATACCTACGCCGAAGTGAAGGGGCTTGACACGCAGAGTATTATACAAGGTGTAAGCCTCGACCCGCGTATCGGCAGCTTTTACAACAATCCGAGTTTCGGCTATGGCGGCTACTGCCTGCCAAAGGATACCAAGCAGCTGCTGGCCAACTATCAGGATGTGCCCGAAAATCTGATTCAGGCCATCGTCGAAAGCAACCGCACGCGCAA
>CALIIG010000243.1 GCA_938018155.1 uncultured Prevotella sp. | reverse complement strand
GTCGAACAATGGGTGTGACGGCCGTCGTACGCGCTGCTGACGGCCGTCGGACAATGAGCATTACATCATGAAACAACATGCCTCACACTGACATTGTGACAGCACAACGCCATTATAACAGAAGAAAAAGGGAATGAATAAAAAACTTACTGTGCCTTAAGTTTAAACGAGGTTTCAATACTCACAACATCGGCCTTAAACGATTTGTCAACCTGCAGCCGCTTTTCAACCTGTGCGCAGCTGTGAATAACCGTGCTGTGGTCGCGGTTTCCCACAAGTCGGCCAATGCGGCCGGCCGGCATTTTTGTATATTTCTGTGCCAGATACATTGATACCTGCCGTGCAACCACATAGTCGCGCTTACGGCTCTTGCTGTTGATTTGTGCCGGGGTAACATTGTAATGCACGCATACTTTCTCCAGAATATCGTCGACCGTAAGGGGTTTGTCGTCCATCTTAACCGCGCGTTTTACCACACGTTCGGCCAGACGCATGTCAATATTGCAGTTATATACAATAGAGTATGCCATTAAAGAGCTGATCACTCCTTCCAAATCGCGCACGCTTCCACTGGCTGTTGACGCAATAAAATCGATGACATCGGCCGGAATTTTCAGTCCGTCACGATGAATCTTATTGACAAGAATATCGGCACATAACTGCTTATTGGGCTTCTCAAGCTCGGCTATCAGTCCGCACGAAAAGCGCGTAAGCAACCGGTCGTGCATGCCTTTGAGGTCGACAGGAGGGCGGTCAGACGCCAGAATAATACGCTTACCGTTGCGGAACAAGTGGTTAAATATGTGGAAAAACGTGTCTTGTGTCTTTGTGGCTGTTACCCATTCCTGGATGTCGTCCACAATAAGCATATCGATAGTTTGGTAAAAAGCAATAAAATCGTTGATGGTACCGTGCAAGTATGCGTTCGTATACTGCACCTGAAACAATCGTGCACTGATATACAGCACGCGCTTTTGCGGGTACAAATGCTTGCATTGCACGCCTATTGCATTGAGTAAATGCGTCTTGCCACAACCCGAAGGACCATAGACAAACATCGGATTGAACTGCATGGTATTGGGGTGTTCGGCAATGGAAAGCCCTACCGAACGCGACAATTTGTTACTTTCGCCCTCAATATAATTGGAGAATGTGCGATGTGGATCGAGCTGCGAGTCGAGCTCTTGAGGTTGTTTGTCGTTGCCTTTCTTCGATGCTTGCGCACCTTTACCGGCATCAACAGCCTTAGATACTGTATCAGTAGTATCGGTCTCTATATCCTGTGAGAGGTTGTGTTCCTTATCAGTTACGATGCGATAAGAGAGTTTTATACCCGAGCCAAAGCAATGATGCAGCACCTTTCCCAGCAGTTCGACGAAGTTCTCCTCCAGATATTCGTACACAAACGCACTGGGCACCTGTACGAGTATCACCTTTGAGACATCGTCGAAATGCTCAAAGACAATGGGCTTGAACCAAGTTTTGTATATCTGCTCGGTGACATTCTCGCGTATTTGCGCAAGTGCTTTGTCCCAACGAGCATCAGGACCTGCTTTCATCAACTGCGTATAGAGATTCTTGCTTTGATTTGCACCTAAACCCTTATAGGTGTAGTTGCAAAGCTACGAAAGTTTTTCTGAAAACGTACAACTTTTTGTATATATCTCAAAGAAAACTTTTCCATTTTGGATAATTTTTCTAACTTTGCATCTATATAAATATGTAGAAATGGAAAGCCTGAAACATCGCAAAAGCATCAGGAAATATTCGTCAAAGGAGGTTTCCTCCACTCTTATTACAGCTCTTTTACAGGAGGCAGAGCGTACTCCTACAATGGGAAACCTTCAACTTTACAGTGTTATTGTTACACGCGACAAGGCTATGAAAGCACGCCTTGCGCCGGCACACTTCAACCAGCCCATGGTAGAGGATGCGCCTGTATTGCTTACTTTCTGTGCCGATTTTCGCAGAACGTCCCGCTGGGCCATCGAAAGGCAGGCACAACCAGGCTATAATAATGTCCTCAGCTTTATGAATGCGGCTACCGATGCCCTGCTTTATTGCCAGACTTTTTGTAATATTGTTGAAGAGGAAGGATTAGGAACATGCTTTCTCGGCACTACCATTTATTCGCCGCAAGCCATTATCGACACGCTGAAGCTGCCGAAATTGGTGTTCCCCGTGGCCACAATTACCGTAGGATGGCCCGACGAATCTCCCGCCTTAAGCGACCGTTTACCTGTCGAAAGCATCATTCACGACGAAACTTACCATGATTATACTCCCGGGCTTATTGACAAATTCTACGGCCCGAAGGAAGCATTGCCCGAAAATCAACACTTTGTTGAAATCAATAATAAACAAACATTAGCACAAGTTTTCACCGATATACGATACACACGCAAGGATAACGAAGCCATGTCGGCTGGCCTAATCAATGCCCTTCACAGCCAGGGCTTCCTGCCTTCAGACCATGAAGAATAGTCCTCACCTTGCTTTTTGTTCACAAGATACAACAATAATGAAGACTGAAATAAAGCTCGCCACCACCAAAAACGACCTGAAAGTTTTTATCCAACTGTTCTATAATCTCTATCGCGACAGCCCATACGCCATACCTTATTTATATATGGACGAGGTAAAAACGCTGTCGAAAGATAAAAACCCCGCTTTCGACTTCTGCGAAATGGCCTGTTTTTTAGCTTACCAGCAAGG
This sequence comes from uncultured Prevotella sp., assembly GCA_938018155.1. Lineage (GTDB taxonomy): Bacteria > Bacteroidota > Bacteroidia > Bacteroidales > Bacteroidaceae > Prevotella. The sequence continues at coordinate 505 of CALIIG010000243.1, read as the reverse complement.
GAAACCCGTTGGCCGAATTGCAGCAATCATCAACCGTCGTGCCAATGAATACTGGAAAAAGAACGCCGTACGCTTCGGCTGGTTCGACTTTATTGACGACCCCGATGTGTCGCAGTCGCTGTTAAAAGCTGTTGAGCAATGGGGCAAAGACAAGGGTATGACTGAGATAATGGGGCCGCTCGGCTTCGAAGATATGGACCGCGAAGGCATGCTTGTAAGCGGTTTTGAAACCCTTTCAACCATGTATGTCAACTATAATTACCCTTACTACCCACAACATATTGAGGCTGCCGGCGGCTTTAAAAAGGACAATGATTACGTTGAATACGAAATAAAGGTGCCCGAACAAGCACCTGAAAAGATGCTCAAAATAGCGGAAATGATTGGTGAACGCTACCATCTCGAGGTGAGAAAATTCTCAAGAGACGACCTCACCACGGGCGGACGCGGCCACGAGCTGTTCAATATCCTCAATATTACCTATAAAGATTTATACGGTTTTTCA